>NZ_NWQG01000091.1:0-63955 GCF_002529485.1 Mesorhizobium sanjuanii | reverse complement strand
TCTGCGGCGAGAATTCCGGGAATTCGTCGAGGAACAGCACGCCGTGATGGGCAAGCGACGCCTCGCCCGGCCGCACCCGCAAGCCGCCGCCGACCATCGCCGCCATCGAGGCCGAATGGTGCGGGGCGCGGAACGGCCGCCGGTCGGTCAGCTTGCCCTCGCCGAGCTCGCCGGCGACCGAGGCGATCATCGACACTTCCAGAAGCTCCTTCGGCGCCAGCGGCGGCAGGATCGACGGCAGCCGCTGCGCCAGCATCGATTTGCCCGAGCCGGGCGGGCCGACCATCAGCAGATTATGCCCGCCGGCCGCAGCCACTTCCAGCGCCCGCTTGGCGCTCTCCTGGCCCTTGATATCGGAGAGGTCGGGCAGGTCGCGTGGCGCCAGCTTGATGCCGGCTTCGGGCCTGGACAGCACCTGCGTGCCGCGAAAATGGTTGGCGATCGCAATCAGGCTGCGCGGCGCCAGTATGTCGAATTCCTTGCCGGCCCAGGCCGCTTCCGGCCCGCAGGCGAACGGGCAGATCAGGCCCTTGCCCTCGGCATTGGCGCCGATCGCCGCCGGCAGCGCCCCGGCCACGGCGGCGATGGTGCCATCCAGCGACAATTCGCCAAGCACGACATAGGCGGCCAGCATGTCGCCCGGAATGGCGCCAAGTGCCGCCATCAGCCCAAGCGCGATCGGCAGATCGTAATGGCTGCCTTCCTTGGGCAGATCGGCCGGCGCCAGATTGACGGTCACCTTCTTCGACGGCATCGACAGGCCCGACGCATGCAACGCCGCCTGCACCCGCTCGCGGCTTTCGGCCACCGCCTTGTCGGCCAGGCCGACAATATGCATGCCGACCTTGCCCGGCGCGATCATCACCTGCACGTCGACCGGCACGGCCTCGATACCCTGGAAAGCCACCGTGCGAACCCGCGCCACCATTTAATCTGCCCCCGGATACGGGCTCGCCCGAAGCCCATGCGATCATGCCGCGAACGGCGTCACCGCAGACAACCACAGATTTCGAACTTAGGCAAGAACATTACGGGAACAACGGAGCATCGCGTTCGGCGGCGCAAGAGCAATTACTTCCGCTTGCCCTCGACACAATCCCAGAACAGCCCAGCGATATCGGCGCCGCCAAAACGCAGGACCTCGCGCAGGCCGGTCGGCGAGGTCACGTTGATCTCGGTCATGTAGTCGCCGATCACGTCGATGCCGACCAGGATAAAACCGCGCTCTTTCAGCGACGGACCGATGCGGGCGCAGATTTCGCGCTCGCGTTCCGTCAGCTCGGTTTTCTCGGCGCGGCCGCCGACATGCATGTTGGAGCGCGAATCGTGCTCGGCCGGCACCCGGTTGATGGCGCCGACCGCCTCGCCGTCGATCAGGATGATGCGCTTGTCGCCCTTGCGCACGTCCTCGAGATAGCGCTGCACGATATAGGGCTCGCGGAACATCTGGCCGAACATTTCGAGCAGCGAGGCCAGGTTGCGGTCGGCTTCGTGCAGATGGAAGATGCCGGCGCCGCCATTGCCGTAGAGCGGCTTGACGATGATGTCGCCGAACTCCTTGCGGAAGGCGGCGACTTCCACGGGATCCTTGGTGATCAGCGTTTCCGGCATCAGGTCGGGAAATTCGGTGACGAATATCTTTTCCGGGCTGTTGCGCACCCAGGCCGGATCGTTGACCACCAGCGTCTTGGGATGGATGCGCTCGAGGATGTGCGTGGTGGTGATGTAGTTCATGTCGAAAGGCGGATCCTGCCTGAGCAGCACGACGTCCATCTCGGACAGGTCGGTGCGCACTTCTTCGCCCAGCGAATAGTGATTGCCCTTCTCGTCGCGGACTTTCATTTCCTCGATGCGCGCGAACACCTTGCCGTCGCGCATCGACAGCCGGTCGGGCGTGTAGTGAAACAGCTGATGGCCGCGCCGCTGCGCCTCCAGCGACAGCGCGAACGAGGAGTCGCCGGCAATCGAGACGGTGGAGACATGGTCCATCTGGACGGCGACTTTCAGCTTCACGGCAGGTCTCCAGCTTAGATGACAGCCATATACGGAACTCGGCGCCTTCTGCCAATTGGCCAGAGCTCTTATGACGCACGCTTCGTTTGGCGCAGGGATACGTTTCCTAAACGGTTTGCTGCCAGTGTTTGCTGCCAGTGTCGGAATTTATTCCGGCTTGAAGACAGGGACACCGATGCAAACTCCGTTTGGCACCGGGCAAACAGGCAGGGACAGCACGGATCAGGCCTTCACCGATCCGCTGACTGGGCTGGGCAATCATCGCCGCTTCTTCGACAAGGTCGATCGCCTGATCAGCGACCGCGCCGACGATCCGGCGCCGTTCGCCGTCGGCATCCTCGATCTCGACGGTTTCAAGCCGATCAACGACCTGTTCGGGCATAAGGCCGGCGACGATATATTGGTCCAGGTGGCAATGCGGCTGCGCGCTTCGATGGACAGCTACTCCACCGTCTGCCGCATCGGCGCCGACGAATACGCCTTTCTCTATCCGATGGTGTTCAGCGAAGAGGCGGTCGCCGCAAGATCGCGCATGCTGATCGAGATCCTCTCGGCGCCCTACGATGTCGGCGAACGCACCGCCAGGCTTTCGGCCTCGGTCGGCTGCTCGCTGTTTTATTCGGGCGACGAGACCACCGAGATCCTGGTCAGCAAGGCCGAGACGGCGCTCTACCATGCCAAGCGTTCGGGCCGCGGGCGGGTTGTCGTCTATAGCAGAGAGATGGAAGAGGCGGCCAAGCGCGTCACCCGCATCGAGCAGGCGCTGCGCCGCGCGGTTTCGGCCGGCGAGGTCGAGCCTCATTTCCAGCCCATCGTCGATCTCAGGACCCGCCGCGCCATCGGCTTTGAGACGCTGGCGCGCTGGACCGATCGCGATCTGGGTTCGGTCTCGCCCACGGTTTTCATCCCGATCGCCGAGGAACGCGGCATCATCGGTCCCCTGTCGCAGCTTGTGTTGCGCAAGGCCGCCGAGGCGGCCAGAACCTGGCCGAAAGACTTGTTCCTGTCCTTCAACCTGTCGCCGTCGCAGCTCGTCGACCAGAACACCGGCCTGCACATATTGTCGATCCTCGACCGCACCGGCTTCGATCCGCGCCGGCTGGAGATCGAGATCACCGAAACCGGCCTGATGAACGATCCGGCGTCCGCCGAGAAGATCGTCGAGGACCTGCGCCGCGTCGGCATCCGTGTCTCGCTTGACGATTTCGGCACCGGCCAGTCCTCGCTCGGGCGGCTGCGCGAATTCCATTTCGACAAGCTCAAGATCGACCGCGCCTTCGTCGCCTCCATTCTCGACGACCGCCCGTCGGAACACATCATCCGGGCGATTCTGGCCATGTGCGAAGGGCTCGGCATGGATGTGGTCGCCGAAGGCATCGAGGACGAGGCGCAGGCCCAGCGTCTTATCCAGTTAGGCTGTGCCGGCGGGCAGGGGTTCCTGTTCGGCCGGCCGGCCGATGCCGACGCCACACTCGCCTATATCAGGGATATGTTTCGCAGCGAGATGCGCGCAACAGTGGCCTGACGACTGGGCGGCGCGGCGCGACGGTCCTGTCAGACCTAATGCATGTCGCGCAAAAGCATGCCCGCGGGCTTGACCCGAGGGTGCGCAGCGGTTTTGCGATAACGACTTGCATAAAGACAAGCCAGCGAATCTGCTTTTTCGCCCTTGCTCCCTAGACCGGGCTGGATAGGATGCGCGCCGGCCGGACAGGGCTTGGATCGGGAGAGAAAAATGATGCCATCGGCGCGTTTTGTTGACCTTGAAGGGGCTTCGGTGCTGATCACCGGCGGTGGTTCCGGCATCGGCGCCGCCTTGACCGAGGGTTTTGCCCGTCAGGGCGCGAAGGTCGCCTTCATCGACATCGCCGAGCGTCCGAGCCTGGCACTGGCCGACCGCATCGAAAAGGAGTTCGGCCGGCCGCTCTATCTCAAGGCCGATCTGCGCGACATCGAGGCGCTGCGCGCCTCTGTCGCCAAGGCGGTTGAGGCGCATGGCGATGTCACCGTGCTGGTCAACAATGCCGCGCTTGACGATCGCCATGCCGTGGAAGACGTCACCGTGGAATTCTGGGACAACAACCAAGCGATCAATCTGCGCCCCCATTTCTTCACCGCGCAGGCGGTGGTGCCGGGCATGAAGCGGGCTGGCGGCGGATCGATCATCAACTTCACCTCGACGTCGTTTCTGATGAATTTCCCCGACATGCCGGCCTATACTGCTGCCAAGGCCGGCATTGTCGGCCTGACCAAGGGTCTTGCCGGCAATCTCGGCGCCGATCGCATCCGCGTCAACGCCGTTGCGCCGGGCTGGGTCATCACCGAGCGGCAGAGAGAGCTCTGGGTCACCGAAGAGGGGCTCGCCGCCCATGTCGCCAAACAGTGCATCAAGGACGTCATGCAGGCCGACGACCTCGTCGGCACGGTGCTGTTCCTGGCCTCGGATGCCTCGCGCATGCTGACGGCGCAGACGCTGATCGTCGACGGGGGTTACCTGTGAGGCCAGGGACTGCGAGCAACGCTCCGGCGGTCGCGGCGGTCGACTGGGGCACCACCCGTCTCAGGGCTTGGCTGCTTGACAGTGCCGGCACGGTGCTTGCCGAACGCCGTGGCGACGACGGGCTGATCACCGCGCGCGAAAAGGGCTTTTCGACCGTGCTCGAAGGCCACCTCGCCGCCATGGGCGCCCCGGCGTCGCTGCCCGTCATCATCTGCGGCATGGCCGGCTCGCGCCAGGGCTGGCTGGAGGCGCCTTACGTCACCGTGCCGGCCCCGATCGGCGCCATCCTGGCGGAGGCAGCCCGCATTCCCGGCCAGCGCCGCGACATCCGCATCGTGCCCGGCCTCGCCCAGCGCGACATCGATGCGCCCGACGTGATGCGTGGCGAGGAAACGCAGCTTGCCGGCGCCGGTTTGCCGGCAAAGGGCCGCCATCTCGTCTGCATGCCGGGCACCCATTCGAAATGGGTCGTCGTCGAGGACGGTTCGGTCGCCGGTTTCGGCACCTGGCCGACCGGCGAGCTTTATTCGGTGCTGGCGGCGCATTCGATCCTGCGCCATTCGCTGGGCGAGCAGCCCGGTCCGGTCACGTCGGACAATCCGTTCTTCCGGCGCTGGTGCGAGCGCGCGCTTGCCGAAGGCGGCGATGTCGCATCGAGACTGTTTGCGATCCGCGCCGCCGGCCTGCTGCAGGACCTGAAAGCCGACGATGCCGCCGCTTGCCTGTCCGGTCTGCTGATCGGCGGCGAGATCGCCTCGGCCAGCCGCCGCTATGGGAAGAGCGCCGAGCCAATCGTGCTGATCGCGTCCGGCGGGCTCGGCGCGCTCTATGCCGAAGCGCTCGGCCTCGCCGGGTTTGGACTCAGGACCGTCGATGCCGACGAGGCAGTGCGCGTCGGCCTGGTCGAGGCGGCGCGCGAAAATGGCATGATCGCCGCAAGTGGAGTTGCCGCATGACCGAGACCGCACCTTTTCCGAAGCTTGGGCGCGGCCTCGTCGCCATTCTGCGCGGCCTCGGGCCGGACGAGGCGGTGGCTGTCGGCCAGACGATCTTCGCGGCCGGTATCGAAGCCATCGAAGTGCCGCTCAATTCGCCTGAGCCCTTTGTCTCGATCGCCAGTCTCGTCAAGGCGCTTCCCCCGGCGGCCGTGGTCGGTGCCGGCACGGTGCTGAGCACGGCCGATGTCGATGGCTTGCACAAGGCTGGCGGGCGGCTGCTGGTCAGCCCCAACATCGACGCCGAAGTGATGGATCGCGCGATGAAATATGACATGGTGACGATGCCCGGCGTATTCACGCCCACCGAGGCGTTCCAGGCCATCCGGCTAGGAGCCTCGGCGCTGAAATTCTTTCCGGCCAGCGTGCTTGGCGCCGCCGGCATCGCTGCGATGCGCGCGGTCTTGCCGGCCAGGACGCTTGTCGGTGCGGTCGGCGGTGTCTCGGAAAAGGACTTTGCCGGCTACAAGGCGGCCGGGGTCAGCGTCTTCGGTCTTGGTTCAAGCCTGTTCAAGCCTGGCATGAGCGTCGATGAGGTGGCGACACGGGCGCGCGCTGCCGTCGCGGCCTGGGATGCGGCGTTTGGAGCAGCGCCATGACCGAGACCATCGTTTCCGTCTTTTCCGATCATGTCTGCCAGCTTGGCGAGGGGCCGAGCTACGACCCGGCCACCGATACGCTCTACTGGTTCGACATCATCAACGGCCAGCTTCTGGAAAAAAGCTTGTCCGGTGGTGCGACCACCGCCCACGACCTTGGCCAGATGGCCAGCGCCATTGCCATCATCGACGAGCATCGCCAGCTCATCGCCACCGAGACAGGCCTCCATGTCCGCGATGCCGCGACCGGCAAGCTGACGCTGCACACGCCGATCGAGGCCGATAATGCTGTCACCCGCTCGAACGATTCCCGCGTCCACCCCTGCGGCGCCTTCTGGGTCGGCACGATGGGCAAGGGCGAGGAAAAGGGCGCCGGCTCGATCTACTGGTTTTTCAAGGGCGAGTTGCGGCAACTCTATTCCGGCATCACCGTGTCGAACTCGATCTGTTTTTCCGGGGATGGCACGGTCGCTCATTACACCGACACCTCGACCGGCCTTTTGATGCGCGTAGGCTGCGATCCGGCGACCGGGCTGCCGGTCGGCGAGCCGAAGGTCTTCGTCGACCACCGCAAGGCCAAGGGTTATGTCGACGGCTCGGTGTTCGACCGCGACGGCATATTGTGGAACGCCGTCTGGGGCGGCAGCGTCATCGAGGCCTACGCACCCGACGGCAAACTTGTCCGTACGGTCGCCATGCCGGTGACGCAGCCGTCCTGTCCGGCCTTTGTCGGCCGGAATGCCGACCGGCTGGCGGTCACCTCCGCTTGGTCGGGCAAGGATGAGAAACAGCGCCTGCTCGACCTGCAAGGCGGCATGACATTTCTGCTCGACATTCCGGTCAATGGCCGCTTCGAACCGCGCGTGCTGATTGCCTGATGATTGATCGCCGCCGCTGTCGTGCGGGCGTCCGGCCGGTGTCGGTTCAGCGAAAGCCTGATACATCAGCCATGCGATGGTAGGCGATCGCGCCGCCAGGAATCGCCCAGCCCATGCCAAGCCGCAAGCCAAAGCTGATCCTCGTCTATGAGCCGGAAAAGGCCTGCATAGATCGGCTGGTCGCCGATGGCCATTTGCCGGAGCGCGCCGCCGAGATCGCCTCCTATCTGGCGCAATCGACTGATATGGCGCCCAAATTCGACGCGCTGACGGCGGCCTGCCTGAAGCGCGACCTGTCCTTTGCCCCGGTGGCGCTCGATAATGCCGCTAGCGCGCTCGCCGGCGAGGACCCTAGGGCGACGCTGGTCTGGACACTGACCGACGGCATCGCCTATTTCCGCGGCGGCGCCGCACCTGCTCTGGCGAGGCTGAACGGCCTGAAAACTATCGGCGCCGACGATGCGCTGTTCGCGCTTTGCCAGGACAAGTTCCGCGCCGGCGCCGTGCTTGGCGCCCTCGGTCTGCCGGTGCCGCAGGCTGGCCTCGCCCGCGACGGCCGCTGGCTGGTCGAGCCGCCGGCCTCGCCAGCCGGCTGGTTCGTCAAGCCCAACCGGCTCGGCGCCAAGATCGGTATCTGGCCGGATTCGCGTAGCAGCGATCCCGGCCACGCGCTTGAACTCAGCCGGCGTGTCCATGCCGCCTACCGCGACGATGTCGTCGTCCAGCCCTATGTCGCCGGCCGCAATGTGCGCGCAAGTTTTCTGGGTCTGAAGCCGGACACTGGCGTCGAGGCGCTCGGCATCGCCTTTGTCGATTCAGGTGGCGATTTCCAGACCATGGCCGACAGCCTGGCGCTCTACGGCGACACCGGCGAGGCAGCCAAGGCGGCGGGAAAGTATATGGAGCCGGTGCTTGAGTCGGTTGTCGACAGCCAGCCGGGCGCCGCCGCAACAATCCGTCGCATCGCCGAGCGGCTGGTGGCCGGGCTCGGCCTGCGCGATGTGTTTTCCATCGATTTCAGGGTCGAGGCGGACGACCATGTTCACCTCATCGAATTCGAGGTCTGCCCCGGCCTGCCCTGCTTCGATTTCCGCGCCTATTGCCGCACGCAATGGGGCCTGAGCCTGGCGGATGCCATGGCCGAAACCGCTGCTAGCCGACTGTCGGACTGACCACCAGAACGGCTCGCGCCGGTAGTGCGATAGCCGCGCCTTGACGCGTTTCGCTTGGCCTATACTGTCGTGGCATCGTCAGCGAAAGCCGCGCAATGAGCACCACGCCTGTCAGGTCCGAGAGCCTTCACCATCATATCCGGCGCATGAGCGGACGCGATCCATATGAGGGGCATAGGACCGCGACCCCGCTCGAACTTCTGTTCGACCTGACCTTCGTCACCGCTTTCAGCTTTGCCGCTTCCCAACTCGCCCATGCGCTGGCTGAAGGCCACTACCTTGCAGGCCTGCTCGGCTTTGGCTTCGCCAGCTTTGCCGTCTGCTGGGCCTGGATAAATTTCTCGTGGTTCTCCTCGGCCTATGACACCGACGACTGGGCCTTCCGCCTCGTCACCATGGTGCAGATGATCGGCGTGCTGGTGCTGGCGATCGGCCTGCCGCGCATGTTCGCCTCCATCGAACACGGCGAGCACCTCGACAATTCGATCATGGTGCTGGGTTACGTGATCATGCGCTTGGCCATGGTCTTCCAGTGGCTGCGCGCTGCCAGGCAGGATCCTGTCCGGCGCCGGGCCTGTCTGACCTATGCCATCGCCGTCTCGATCGCCCAGATCGGCTGGGTGGTGCAGATCGTCGTTGATTTTCCGGTCGGCGTGAGCCTCATACTCGCCTGCATCCTCGCAGTCATCGAACTGGCGGGGCCGGTGATAGCGGAAGGCAAGGATGGCGGCACGCCCTGGCACGCCCATCATATGGCGGAGCGCTACAGCCTGTTCGCCATCATTGCCCTGGGCGAGGGAGTCGTCGGCACCCTCGCAACGCTGTCGGCCGTGGTCGAGGAACAGGGCTGGACCATGGATGCGGCGCTGGTCTGCATCGCCGGCACCGGGCTGACCTTCGGGATGTGGTGGGTCTACTACATACTGCCTTCAGCCCGGATACTTCACAGCCACCGCGAGCGCTCATTCGTCTGGGGTTATGGGCAGATGGTGATTGTAACCGCCATCGTCGCAACCGGAGCCGGGCTCCATGTCGCGGCCTATTTCATCGAGCACAAGGCTCACATCGGCCCGCTCGCGACGCTGCTGACCGCCGCCGTTCCCGTGGGTGTTTTCCTGGGATCGATCTATGCGCTCTACTACTACCTCGTACCGCGCTTCGATCCCCTGCATGCTTGGCTGCTTGTCGCGACGGCGGCGGTCGTCGCACTCGCCGTTTTCGCGGCGCTTGCCGGCGTCGACATGGCGATTTGCCTCGTCATTCTCATGCTCGCCCCCGCCGTCACGGTCGTTGGCTACGAAATGCTGGGGCATCGACACCAGGCCGAGGCGCTCGCCAACGACCAGGGCCTAACTCCAGACCAGCCTGCGACCCCGACGTAAATCATATCCCCTCGACCAGCACGATCTCGCCGTCGGCGACTTTCTGACGGATCGCGACGGCGCGCTGGTATTCCGGCGAGTGGTAGCAGTCATGCGCGTCGGCGAGCGATGGAAACTCGATGATCACGTTGCGGGCGCGGCCAGGGCCTTCGGCCTTTTCATGCTCGCCGCCGCGGGCCAGGAATTTCACGTCGAAACGGTCGAAGGCAAGCTTGGCGGCGGCGACATAGTCTTTGTAGCCTTCGGCGTCGCGCACATCGACGCGGGCGATCCAGTATCCCTTGGGCATGTTTTTCTCCGAACGTCCTGTTGCACTCAAGCGGAGCGCATTTCCTCAAGAATGGCTTCCGCGACCGCCCGCCTGTCGGCCGCGCCGACGATCGGCCTGCCGACGACGAGATGGCTGGAGCCGTTGCGGATCGCTTGGCGCGGCGTCACCACGCGCTTCTGGTCGCCATGGTCGCTGCCCTTGGGCCGTATCCCAGGCGTTACCACGGCCATGTTGGGCCCGACGATCCGGCGCACCGCTTCCGCTTCCTCGGCCGAGCAGACGATGCCTCCCATGCCGGCATGTAGCGCCTGTTCGGAGCGTCTCAGCACCAGAGTATGCGGATCGTATTCATAGCCGGCGTCGATCACGTCCTGCTCGTCCATGGAGGTCAGCACGGTAACCGCAAGCAGGCAGAGATCGCTGCCCCTGGCGGCCTCGACCGCCGCTTTCATCGTCTTGGGATAGGCATGCAGCGTCAGCATGGTCATGCCCATCTTGACGATTGCCTCGACGCCCTTGGCGACCGTGTTGTCGATGTCGAGCAGCTTCATGTCGAGGAAGATCTTGGTGCCGCCGCTGGCGAGTTCGCGGGCGAAGTCGAGGCCGCCGGCGAAGGCGAGCTGATAGCCGATCTTGTAGAAGGAAACGACGCCGTCGAGCTCACGCACCGCCTTCTCGGCCTCCTTAAGCGTCGGCACGTCGAGGCCGACGATCAGCCTGTCCTGCATGGTGCCGGTGCGCATGGCGTCTTCGGCGCCAATCACGCCTCGATCCGGGTGGACAGCATGCGCGAGGTTTCGATCAGCGTGCGGCATAGGTGCTCCATCGATTTGTGCAGTCTTTCATCCCTGAAATTCCCGGCTTCGTCAAAGGCGTTGCCGCCCTCCGGCACCGAGCATTCCGGCGTCACCACCTCCATCTGGCAACGCACCAGCACGGCGCGCAGATGGTTGATGCAGCGTATCCCGGCAAAGTTTCCTTTGGAAGACGAGCACAGGCCGGCGACCTTGCCGCCAAGCGGCCTGAACGAGCGACTGCCATCCCGGCGCGCCCGGCTCACCCAGTCGATGCTGTTCTTGAGCAGCGGTGGAATGGAGCCATTATATTCGGGCGTCGCGATCAGCACGCCGTCATGGGCGGCGATCAGCCGGCCGAGCTTCATGGCGTTTTCAGGGATGCCCTTTTCCTTTTCCAGATCCTCGTCCAGGATCGGCAGCGGATAGTCGGCCAGCGAGATGCGGGTCACCTCGGCGCCCTGCATGGCAAGTTCCTTCTGCGCCACATCGGCGGTCCTGCCGCTATAGGCGCCTGATCGGATCGATCCGGCGAAGACGAGGATTTTCGGGATCAGGGACATTGCTTCGCAAAGGGCGTAGGCAGTAGGGAATAGGCAGTAGGAGGTCGGCGGCTCCTGACTATTCCCTACTGCCTACTCCCTTATCTCTCCCTTCGATATATCCACAGTTGCGTCGGCGGGATGTTGCGGATGATGAAGTCGAAATGCTTGACCGTATAGTCGCCGCGGCCGGGCGGGATCGGCGACAGCGGGCCATAGGTCAGCTGCACGACCGGGCGGCCTTCGGGGATACGGTCGAGCAGGCTTTCGATATAGGCGATGCGCTGGGCGACCGGAAAATTGAGCAGCGGCACGCCGGAAACGACCGAATCGAACACCATGTTGCGTTTGTCGCCAAGCGTGGCGTCGAGATTGAAGGCGTCGCCCTCGATGACGTTGACGCCGGGATAGAGCCGGCGCAGATGGCGCACGAAATCAGGTGAATATTCAACCGCATAGAGATTTTCAGGCAGCACACCATGGGCGAGGATGGCACGGGTGATGACGCCGGTTCCGGGTCCGACTTCGAGCACCGGCAGACCCGATTTCGGATTGACGATCGAGGCCATCTTGCGGGCTGTGATGGAACTGGTCGGCACGATCGAACCGACCGCCTTCGGCTTGTCGATCCAGCCCTTGAAGAACTTCAGTTCGTCGTCGAACTTTTCCGCCAGCGCTTTTCGCAATCCGGGACCACGTGACATGCAAGTTCTCCTGAACGCTCCCCCCGGGACGCTACTTAGCATTTAAGCAGTTCAAGGCAAGGCGAATGCCCGCATAAGATGTTGATGACGCTCGGTAAGCCCGGGCGGGCAAGCGTACTCTACACCTTGTCAGCTGGAATTGCTTCAGCGCTCGCCGAAGGCCTCGAAAAAGTCCTTCATGCGGGCGAAAAAGCCGCTCGACTGGGGCGAATTGTCCTGCGAGGAAAGCTGCTCGAACTCTTCCAGCAGCTCGCGCTGGCGGCGCGACAGGTTCTGCGGCGTCTCGACCGCGGTCTGGATGTAGAGATCGCCGACATTCGGCTGGCGCAGCACCGGCATGCCCTTGCCCTTGAGGCGGAACTGGCGGCCATTCTGGGTGCCCTCGGGCACCTTCACCTTGGTCTGGGTGCCATCCAGCGTCGCCACCTCAAAGGAGCCGCCAAGGGCGGCCGTCGTCATCGAGATCGGCACCTTGCAATAGAGATCGGCGCCGTCGCGCTGGAAGAATTCGTGCGGCTTGACCGCGAGGAAAATATAGAGATCGCCGGACGGGCCGCCGCGCAGGCCGGCCTCGCCCTCATTGGCAAGCCGGATGCGGGTGCCGTCCTCGATACCGGCCGGAATGTTGACCGACAGCGAGCGCTCCTCGGTGACGCGGCCCTGGCCGGCGCATTTCGGGCACGGTTCCTTGATGGTCTGGCCACGCCCCTGGCATTGCGGACAGGTGCGTTCGATCGAGAAGAAGCCTTGCGTGGCCCGCACCTTACCATGGCCATTGCACATCGAGCAGGTGACCGGCTGGGTGCCCGGCTTGGCGCCGCTGCCGGAACATTCAGTGCAAGAGATCGAGGCCGGCACGTGGATCTGCGCGGTCTTGCCGGCAAATGCCTCTTCCAGCGTGATTTCCATGTTGTAGCGCAGATCGGCGCCGCGCTCACGCCCGCCGGACGAACGGCGCTGGCGCCCGCCCATCATGTCGCCGAAAATATCCTCGAAGATGTCAGCGAAGCCGCCGGCGCCAAAGCCCTGCGCCCCGCCATTCATGCCGCCATGTTCGAATGCGGCGTGGCCGAAGCGATCATAGGCCGCGCGCTTCTGCGGATCCTTCAGCGTCTCGTAGGCCTCGTTGATTTCCTTGAACTTGTGCTCGCAGGAATGGTCGCCGGGATTGCGATCGGGATGGAACTGCATGGCGAGCTTGCGGAAAGCGCTCTTCAGCTCCTTGTCGTCGGCGCCTTTCTCGACGCCCAGCGTTTCGTAGAAATCAGCTTTCATCTTTTCCCGCAGTCCGGATACTCAACGTCTCTAGGCACTTTGTCTCTAGGCTCTTTGCGTCGTTTGCCGGCACGTTGCTTCGATTTAGGTGCGATGGCGCCGGGATGCCAGTGTCGAGAAGGGGTTGCCCGCATTTTTTCGACAAGGGCCGCATTTTTTCGGCGAGGGTTGCAAAAAAGCCCGGCTGTGCGCCGGGCTTTTGCTTCAATTGCCGTCAGACGGCTCAGGCCGACTTCTTCTTGTCGTCGTCCTCGTCGATTTCCTCGAAATCGGCATCGACCACGTCCGAGTCCTTGGCGGCGTCCGCCTTGGCGTCGGCTTCCGCGGCTTCCTTCTGCGAAGCCTCGTACATGGCCTGGCCGAGCTTCATCGAGACTTCGGCGAGCGCCTGCGTCTTGGCCTCGATCTCGGCCGCGTCGTCGCCTTCGGCAGCCGTCTTCAGCGCCGCGATCGCGTCGGCGATCGCCGTGCGGTCGGCCTCGGGGACCTTGTCGCCATATTCCTTCAGCGACTTCTCCGAGGAATGCGCCAGCGCTTCGGCCTGGTTGCGGGCCTCGACCAGCGCGCGCCGCTTCTTGTCGGTCTCGGCATTGGCCTCGGCGTCCTTCACCATCTTCTCGATGTCGGCATCCGAAAGACCACCGGACGCCTGGATGCGGATCTGGTGCTCCTTGCCGGTGCCCTTGTCCTTGGCCGAGACGTTGACGATGCCGTTGGCGTCGATGTCGAAGGTGACTTCGATCTGCGGTACGCCGCGCGGTGCCGGCGGAATACCGACCAGGTCGAACTGGCCGAGCGCCTTGTTGTCGGCGGCCATTTCGCGCTCGCCCTGGAAAACGCGGATGGTCACGGCCGACTGGCTGTCTTCCGCCGTCGAGAATACCTGGCTCTTCTTGGTCGGGATCGTCGTGTTGCGCTCGATGAGGCGCGTGAACACACCGCCCAGCGTCTCGATGCCGAGCGACAGCGGCGTCACGTCGAGCAGCAGCACGTCCTTGACATCGCCCTGCAGCACGCCGGCCTGGATGGCGGCGCCCAATGCGACAACCTCATCCGGGTTGACGCCCTTGTGCGGCTCCTTGCCGAAGAACTGCTTCACGATCTCCTGGATCTTGGGCATGCGGGTCATGCCGCCGACCAGGACGACCTCGTCGATCTCGCCGGCCTTCAGGCCGGCATCCTTGAGCGCCGCCTTGCAGGGCTCGATGGTGCGCTGGACGAGATCCTCGACCAGGCTTTCGAACTTCGCCCGGGTCAGCTTCAGCGTAAGGTGCTTGGGGCCGGTGGCGTCCGCAGTGATGAAGGGCAGGTTGATCTCGGTCTGCGTGGTGGACGACAGCTCGATCTTGGCCTTTTCAGCTGCCTCCTTGAGGCGCTGCAGGGCTAGCTTGTCGTTCTTCAGGTCTATGCCCTGTTCCTTCTTGAACTCGGCCGCCAGATATTCGACCAGGCGCATGTCGAAATCCTCGCCGCCGAGGAAGGTGTCGCCATTGGTCGACTTCACCTCGAAGACGCCGTCGCCGATCTCCAGCACGGAAATGTCGAACGTGCCGCCGCCAAGGTCATAGACCGCGATGGTCTTGCCTTCCTTCTTGTCGAGGCCATAGGCAAGGGCAGCCGCGGTCGGCTCGTTGATGATGCGCAGCACTTCGAGGCCGGCGATCTTGCCGGCGTCCTTGGTCGCCTGGCGCTGGGCGTCGTTGAAATAGGCCGGAACGGTAATGACCGCCTTCTCGACCTTCTCGCCGAGATAGGCCTCCGCCGTTTCCTTCATCTTCTGCAGGATCATCGCCGAGATCTGGCTGGGCGACTGCTTCTTGCCGCCGGCCTCGACCCAGGCATCGCCATTGTCGCCCTTGACGATCTTGTAGGGGACAAGCTTCTTGTCCTTTTCCGTCACCGGATCGTCATAGCGGCGGCCGATCAGGCGCTTGACCGCAAAGATGGTGTTTTCAGGATTGGTGACTGCCTGGCGCTTGGCCGGCTGGCCGACAAGGCGCTCGCCATCGCTGTTGATGGCGACGATGGAAGGGGTCGTGCGCGCGCCTTCCGCATTCTCGATGACCTTCGGCTCCTTGCCATCCATGATGGCGATACAGGAGTTGGTCGTTCCCAGATCGATACCGATAACTTTTGCCATTTTTCTAGTCTCTCCGCTAAGCAGGCTCTCAGGACCCGTAAGGCGTTCCGACGAAAGCCCCTGTTCACAAGAAATTCCGTTCCCAGCAACCGGCATTCCGGCGCTGAACGGCTTGGCGCGTATATAAGAACAGGCTGCGCAACGCGCAAGCACTCTGCGCAAGGCATCAATCACCCTTTGCTACAGCATCCCCATGAACCTTTCCGCGTCCGTCCGCGACTGATGCTCAGGCGCCGCATGGCGCGGCCCGGAAAGGACAGCCCGATGACTGGAAAACCAGAGATTCCACGGTTTGCGGGAGCAACAGGGGCCCGGCGCGGCCATCGCTTTCGGGAAGGCGTCGATGTGCTGGGCTTTCCGCTGATTGCGTTGACCCTGCCGAGGTGCAGGCGTATCGTAGGCAAAGCAGGCAATTCGATCAGGGAAAAACGTGCCGGAAGCCCGCGCCTTGCCCTGATTTGCGCGGCCGGACCGGATGTTTCTCCCGCAGCCCGCGGGGGAAATTTCATGTCTTGCGAATACGGCACCTTCGTGCCCGCCGGTCGCTTGCGCCGCGCCATGCATAAAGCCATCGGGATCCTGGCGATCGCCGCCAGCCTGTGGCTTGGCGCTGCCGCCTTGGCGCAGGAAACACAGATCATCCACCCTGGTTCGATGGCGGTGACCGGATTTTCCGGCACCATCATCCCCAATTTCGAGGAAGGCCTGCCGCCAGGCATCGATCCGGTCGACGAGACCTTCATCGACACAGTGCGCGCCACCTTGCGCGTTTTCGACGTTTCAGGGCTGGGCGGGCCGGCTTCGGGCCAGCTCGTCTACACGCCGCCGCCTTTCGAGGTGACCGCCGGGCAGATCGGCCACGTGTTCGCCATCACCTATGACGACGGCGTGCGCGATGGCGTTCCATCAGGCATTCCGAACCTCTATGCCGGAGCCACCTCGCTGCACGGCATCCGCATCGTCACACCGGACGCCGATAATGACGGGCGGCCGGAGCGCCAGCGCCGCGGTGCAGCCGGCGCCACCTTCATGGACGGCCAGTTCGGCACCGAAAACGGCGGCGGTCCCGGCACGATCTGGAAGATCGACGGCATCACCGGCGCAGTTTCCAAATTCGCCGATCTTGACGCCAACAGCGGTCCCGGCATCGGCGACATCAGTTTCGACAACATCCATCGCCAGTTCTTCGCCTCGGACCTCGACACCGGCCAGATCCACCGCCTCGACGCCAACGGCGCGCCGGTCGACACTTTCGACCATGGCGTTGCCGGGCGCCCGGCGCACGGGCTGGCCCCTGTCGCCGACGACGGCTCGGTGATGGACATCGAGGGCGCCGCCTTCGACAGCGAAGACCCCGACACATGGGGTTATACGCAGGACGAGCGCCGCGTCTGGTCCGTCGCCTATCATGGCGGCAGGCTTTACTATTCGGTCGGCGAAAAAGCCGAGATCTGGTCGGTGGGCATTGCCCGCGACGGCAGTTTTGCCGGCGATCCGCGCTGGGAACTGACGGTCAAGGCCGACAAGAACCACGCCGTCACCGACATCGCCTTCGACAACAAGGGCTTCATGTACCTGGCGCAGCGCGGCCCGGTCGAAAACCGCTACGACTACAGCCAGTTCGCCGATTCCGGCGAAGGCGAGGTCATCCGCTACTGGCGCGAAAGCCCGGACGATCCGGCGACGGAATCGGTCTGGGTGGAAATGCCGCAGGAATATGCGGTCGGCTTCCCCGAAGGCAACCGGCAATCGGCCGGCGGCCTCGACCTGCAATATGGCTATGATGCCGACGGCAATCTCGACACGTCGGTCTGCACCGACACACTGGTCAACACGGGCGACAAACTGCGAGACAATCCGGCATTGGCCGAACAGCTCGCCGCTGGCGGGCCGCTCGCCGTACACGGTGTTCAGATCACGCCGACACCGCTGGTCAAGCCGGCCAATGTGCCGCCCTTCGGCTCCTGGTTCGTCGATTTCGACGGCTATTTAGAAGACCCGGAAGTCGAAGGCCATGTTGGCGATGTCGAGGTCTGGCGCCCCTGCGAAGGCCGTGCCGGCTATTATGACGAGATACAAGGCGGCTATCTGCCACCCTTCTATCCGCCGGATTTTCCGCCTCCCGGCAATCTGCCTCCCTGTCTCGATGTCGAGGATGTCAGGTATTTCTGCACACCCTCAGGCCTCGAGGCCGATCTCTATCTCCATGACCATTCAGGCTTTGGCGGCGATTCGATCAAGGCGCAGTCGAGGACGCCTGGCGTCGGGGTGAGCGCACCCCTGTCGCGTGCGCCCGGCTCTCCCTTCACGGTCAACATCACCGGCCACTACCCTGGCGATACGGTCGATGTCGGGCTTTGCTTCTACAGGCAGTCCGACCGCGACAAGGGCGGCTATTACCCTTGCTGCAAGATGACCGTGCCGCTCAGAACGCCTGCCGTCAGTTGCGAACGTTGAGGGAGGGAAAGATGAACATTCTTGCCCTGTCCCCACTCGCGACGAACACTCAGAAAGCCGTCATGGAGACGATCATGAAACCCCTGTCATATGCCAGGCGCGGCGCGCGCTGGCTGATGGCGGCCGGTATCGCGGTCGCCATGCTCACCCCGGTGCACGGTTTCGCCGAGGACCTTGCGTCGGCCGAGATTGCGCCAGTCAGGACTGCCCAGGCCGACATCGACAAGCCGCAGCCGATCGATCCCGATTCGATCGTGATCGCCGGCCCGGAGCCGAAGCTCGAACTCGACAATCCGCGTGTCGTCAATCCCGAACCCGGGCGGATCGTGCCCTTCTTCACCAAGAAGGGCGGCCAGAGAAGCTGCGATTATGTCTTCTACACGCTTAGTTTCGGTCTGCGCGGCAATGCGCAAGCTTTTGCCAATCCGGCATTTGCGGCCGCGCTGAAAAAGGCGAAGCTCGACTTCAAGGACCAGCTTCCGCATGGTTTGAAGATCGTCAACGTGAATGCCTCCGGCGACGGCACGGACGCCGTCGGCGGAGCGTTGCCCGCCGCCACGATCAGCAGCTCGGCCAGTCCCGACGATACGGCTGAAGTTTCCGACTTCCGGATCTCCGCCAGCGATCTCGATGGTATCGGCGCCGCGAACGAACGCGTCATCACCTTCCAGATCACCGCAAGGATCGACCATGCGGTGTTCCCTGCACCGGCCGTGGTCGATAACCAGGGCATGATCAAAGTGACGGTTGGACCGGGCACGGGGACCATCATCCCGTCGCAGGATCCGGGCAAACCGGACGACGGCAATTTCCTGACCGGCGAAAAGACCTCGATCAGGATCGACCTGACCAAATGCAACCCGCCGCCGCCACCTCCCGGCAAGGAATGCTTCAAGGTCGAACGCGGCACGGTCGATTGCGTGCCCGGCGGCGGTGCCTTCATCTACCATATGCCGGTCGGCCCGGAGATGGGCGGCAAGTGGGTGCAGCTGTCAACCACGACCCCCGGCATCTCCATCATCCCCGGCGCGCAACTGGTGCCGGCGGGCGGCGGCGTGCTCAACTGGAAGATCGTCGGCGCCTCGCCCGGAGACATCATCCACCTGATCGTCACCGGTATCGAAACCTATGCCGGTCCGGAGGAAGGCTGGGGCCTGTGCTGCACGCAGACCATCGACATCGTCATCCCGCGCGACCAGAGGTGCCCGCCCAAGGACAGGGAACCGGATCTCAAGGTCGAAAAACGCGCCGATGTGACGCGTTGCACGATGGCCGGCGGTTGCGACTTCACCATCCGGGTCACCAATGTCGGCGACGGCCCCTATAACGGCAAGATCGTCCTCGACGAGGTGACGCTGCCGGCCGGTTCGACGCTGGACTCAGGGCCGAACCCGCCCTGGGTCTGCGTGCCCGGAGTAACCCCGATGAGTTGCACCCATCCGGTGACCACGCTCAATCCGGGCGCCTCCATCGACCTCAAGCTCGGCTTCAAGCCGGCCGGCGGCTGGCAAGGCGGGGCCTTGCGCAACTGCGCCAGCTACAATTATGGGGCCAGCGGCAAGCCGCTGTTCGGCAGCCAGCAGAACGATCGCGGCTGCGCCTCGATCCCGATCTGCCGGCGTGGCGACCGCGACTGCCGGCCGCCGGTGGAGAAGAAGGTCGATCTCATCCTGAAGAAGCGCGCCCGCACCGAATTCTGCTCGGACGATGGCGTCTGCACCTTCGTGATCGACATCATCAACAATGGCAGCGTCCCCCATAACGGGCCGTTGACCGTCATCGACACCTATCCCGGCGGTGCGCCGGCATCCTCGACCTTTGGCCCGACCCCGCCCTGGACATGCGGACCCAACGGCCCCGGCCAGTTCCGCTGCGACAATGCCGGCATCGTGCTGATGCCTGGCGCCTCGACGCCGATCTTCGTCAAGGCGGTGCTGCCGGCCGGCTATCGGCCGGACACGGTGGAGAACTGCGCCGAGGTCAAGGCCATTCCCGGCGAGAACGACCTTACCAACAACAGGGCCTGCGCCAAGGAACGCATCCGTCATCCCAATGGCGGCCAGCCGGCGCTGCGCATCACCAAGGTGTGCAACGGCGCGCTGGCGGGTGCAGCAGTGGTTTCCTGCCGCATCACCGTCACCAGCGTCGGCACTGTCGCCCCCACTGGTCCGGTGCGGGTCAACGATGCCGCTACGCTGGTGGCCGGCGGCGCGCCCGTCCAGATCCAGACCGTCACACCCGACGGCGCGGAATGGGCGTGCGGACCGGTGCCGACCAACACGCTGTCGTGCCAGATTCCCGGCGCCGTGATGATGCCCGGAACCAGCCGCCACTTCGACGTGACGGTTGCCGGCAATGGCGAGTTCGAGAACTGTGCACGCGGCTCCTACGGCCCGGCGCCAGGCGACGACATCGTCTATCCCGTAGGCAAGGCCTGCGCCAAGGGCGGCGGCACGTCCACCATCCGCGTCGAGAAAACCGGCGACGCCGAGTGCCGGCCCGGCCAGCCCTGCTCGTTCGACATCACCATCACCAACGAAGGGACGAACCCATTCTCCGGTCCGGTGCGCATCGGCGATGCGATCGGCATCGAAGGCCTCGGCCGGCTGGAAGGCGTCGCGATCACCTCGATCGAACCGCCCTTTGGCTGCTCGCCGGAACCGGCGACGTTGCCTTTGTCCTGCATCGCCAACCTGACGCTCGGCGCCGGGGAAAGCCACGTTCACAACGTGACCGTGGTGCTTCCCGACGACGGCCGGCTGGCCAATCTGCAAGGCACCGTCAATGGCCAGAACTGCGTCGGTGTGCTCTCTCCCGACACACGGGTGCTAGGCGGCGGCGATGCACTGTCCGGCAATCAGGCCAACGTGCAGGGTGATCGTGGCAAAGCCTATGCCTGCCATCCCTTCACCATCAGCAACGAGGTGAAGAAGGAATGCTCTGCGGGCTTCGTCATGAACGATGCCGGCCGGTGCGTCTGCCCGCCCGGCACCACCTTCCGCAACGGCCAGTGCTCGCCCGGCGGCGGCGTCATCATCCCGCCGAAAGAGCCGAAACTCTGCGTCCTGCTCAAGGGCCAGATCCGTACGGAAGACGGGCGCTGCATCTGTCCGCGTGGAACGGAGCTCAACAACGGCGCCTGTGTGCGGGACAAGCCGAAGCCGGAACAGTGCACCATTCGCGGTCAGGTCCACGACGCGGACGGCGATTGCGTCTGCCCGAGAGGGACTGAGGTGCGCAACGGTGCCTGCCGGCCGGTCCGGTCGAAGCCTGAGCAGTGCACGATCCGTGGCCAGATCAACGACACCAACGGCAATTGCGTCTGCCCGAGGGGTACGGAGATCCGCAACGGCGCCTGCCGGCAGAAGAAACCTCAACTGGAGCAGTGCACCATTCGGGGCCAGGTGCACAACAAGCGCGGCGAATGTGTCTGCCCGCGCGGCACCGAGGTACGCGGCGGCGCCTGCCGCAAGATCAGGGCGGAATGCGCGCCCGGCAGCCAGGTGATCAACGGCATATGCCAGCCGATCACCAAGCGGCGCTGTCCGGTCGGGACAGTCGGACGCTATCCGGACTGCACCCCGGTCCGCAGGAGGCCGGGCGTGGAGATCAATCCGAATCTCCTGAACCCGAACATCCTGCAGCAGCTTGTGCCGAGGCAAAGGCAACGGATTCCCCTGAAGCAGGATCCGGCGCGCACATTGAACTGACTATCCGCACCTGTCCCCGCCGGAGCAATCCGGCGGGGCTGGTTGTCGACATTTGAAGTCATCGCGGCGGGGACAAACCGGCTTCCCCTTTTCCAGATCATGGTCTAGCAAGTCGATCCAGACGAAGCGCCCGCAAGCGGGGCGTCTGGAAAGGCCGCATCATGAGCAAGAAGACCCTGATCGCGCCATCGGTGCTGGCGTCGGATTTCTCCAGGCTCGGCGACGAGGTCGAGGCGGTGGCGGCGGCCGGCGCCGACTGGATCCATCTCGACGTCATGGACGGGCATTTCGTGCCCAACATCACCTTCGGCCCGCCGGTCATCAAGGCGATACGCAACCGCACCAAGGCGTTCTTCGATTGCCATCTGATGATCGCGCCGGCCGATCCTTACCTGGCGGCCTTCGCCGACGCCGGCTGCGACGGCATGACGGTTCACGCCGAGGCGGGGCCGCATCTCGACCGTTCGCTGCAGACCATCAGGAATCTCGGCAAGAAGGCCGGCGTCTCGCTCAACCCGGCGACGCCGGAAAGTGCTGTCGAATATGTGCTCGATCGGCTCGACCTGATCCTGATCATGACCGTCAATCCGGGCTTCGGCGGCCAGGCGTTCATTCCGGCCATCGTCGACAAGGTGAAGCGGGTGAAGGCGCTGATCGGCGAACGACCGATCCGCATCGAGATCGACGGCGGCGTTTCGCCTGAAACGGCTCCGCTGGTCACCGCCGCCGGCGCCAGCGTGCTGGTCGCCGGTGCCGCCATCTTCAAGGGCGACGGCGTCGAAGCCTATCGGGCGAACATCGAGGCGATTAGGACAGCGGCGGACAAGGCGGCCGCCTGAACGGCGACCAGCTGACGCGGCGTCTCAGCCGTTCAACTGCGTCGGGATGCCGAGCTGAGAGACGATGCGTCTGCCCGAAGCCTCGAGGTCGCGTTTCACGCGGCCCGTATCGTTCCACAGCAGCTTTCCGTCGCGCTTCCTGAACTGGCCTGCGATCATCACGGTTTCCACATTGCCGACATTCGACTGCATGATAACGGTCGAATAGGGATCGTGAACCGGCCACATGTTCCAGTCCGTGGCGCGCAAAATGGTGATGTCGGCCTGTTTGCCGGGCGTCAGCGAGCCGATCCGGTCGTCCAGCCCCAGCATCCTGGCGCCTTCCAGGGTGATCCAGCGCAGCGCGTCCCGGGTAGAGACAGTGCAGGCTTCGGGGATCGTGCCGGTTGTACGGCGCGACAGATCATTGTCCAGCGAGCGCTGGCAGGCGAGCGCCATGCGCGCCACCGTGAACATGTCGGTGGAAACCAGCGATTCGATATCGACGCCAAAGGAGGGCTGCCCGCCGGCCGCCAATACCCGGCCCGTGATGGGAAAGCCGTGGCCTTGCGTCATCTCGTTCTCCGGCGTCACCGTGAAGGAGACGCCGGCGCCGACGAACCGCTTGATCTGTTCGTCGCTCAGATTGTTGCCATGCACCACATTGATGCCGGGTCCGACCAGCCCTTCGCCTTCCAGCGTCTCCCAGCCGCCCGGCGTCCTGGCCTCGCCGCCGCCCTGATGCATCGAGGCGACCATGCCAAGCTCGCGCGCCAGCCGGAAATCGGCGCGGGCGACATCCATGGTCGAGTAATGTGGGCCGAGGATTGCGAGCCCAACCGTCACCAGCTGGTCGCGGCCGCCGAAGCGGTCGCGCAGCAGGCGCTCGATCTCGTGGCGCGGATGCGGCACTTCGGAAAAATGCGGCTGGCCGGGTTTCGGATCGGGCTTCGGCGATCCGTGCAGGAAGACCGAGCGGATGCCGCTTTCGAACAGCGCCTCGACCGCGGCATCGGTATGGTCAGGTGTCGGATTGTTGTGACACCAGTCGCCGAGCGTGGTTGCTCCGGCATTGATCTGACCGATCGCCCCGGCAAGCGTGGCAATGTAAATGTCCTCGGGCCGGAAGGCTGTCGCCAGGCCTCGGTGCACCCAGCGGAAATATTCGAGCAGCGTCATGTTGGAGGTGAGGCCGCGCAGAGCGGTCTGCCATGTATGCATATGGCCGTTGACGATGCCGGGAATGACGATGCGCCCGCGCCCGTCGATCACCTCCGCCGCTTCGGCGGGCAGGTTCTGCCCGACGGCGGCGATCCGGTCGCCGACGACAAGCACGTCGCCGTCGAGGAAATCGCCGACGCTGTCGTCCATGGACAGCACGATGGCGTTGCGGATGAGAGTGCGCGGCTCTTGCGCCATCAGCCATTGCCTTGTAGCGGCACCAGCGTGAAATCGAAATCGAGCCGCTTGTCCGGCCGTCGTTCAAGGCCGGGAGGGCCGGTGTCGCCGGCGCGCATGGTGTCCAGCCTTCTCACCAGCGGTTCGCGCACGCCGAAGACGGCGTCGTTGTCGACGAATTTGTCATGGGTGAAGAAGATCTCGGTGACGATCGGCTTGTGGCGCTCGGCCCTGACGATGAAGTGGAAATGCGACGGACGCCAGGGCGACCGGCCCGCCGCCGCCACGACGGCGCCGACCGGACCGTCCATCGGGATCGTATAGGGCGCCGGCTCGACGGTGGTGAAGGCATAGCGGCCCTCGGCATCGCAGGCCTGCTTGCAGCGCAAATTCTCGTCGTCCTGGGCCGCGTCCTGCGTGGCGTATTCGCCTTTCGCATCGGTCTGCCACATGTCGACGATCGCACCGGGGATAGGCTTTCCGGCCGTGTCCCGCACGATGCCGGTAAGCAGCACGGTCGTGCCTTCATTGCCCTTGACCAGATCGGCGCCGAAGGGAACCGTCGGGCTGTCATCCGAATAGAAGGGGCCAAGCACACTGCCGATGGTGGCGCCCGGTGTCGCGTTCAGAAGGTCGACCAGCGAGGTCACGCCCATGACGTCGGAGAGCAGCGCGAATTCATTGCGCTTGTCGTCGCTGATCTGACCGGCGCGCCACAGGAAATCGATCGTCGCCAGCCATTCCTCATGCGTCAGCCCGACCTCGCGGACAAAGGCATGGACATGGTGGGTGAGCCGCTGCAGTAAATGATGCAGGCGCGGATAGGGCGCGTTGCCCCAGGCCTGCTGCACGGCTTCGGTGATGTTGTCGGCGGTGATGTCGCGCATGGTGCCGTCTCCTCCCGTACCGGCTGTCACTCATTTGGCGGTGGAACGTGTCCCAGGCTCTTCGGCCGCGATGCTGTTGCGAAGGACGCCGATGCCTTCGATCTCGACCTCGACCACATCGCCGGGGCCCATCCAGAGCGGCGGCGTGCGCGCATAGCCGACGCCTTGCGGCGTGCCCATCGCGATCATATCGCCGGGCTCAAGCGTCATGAACTCGGAAATGATCGAGACCGCCATGGCAACCGAAACCATCATATCGGCGGTGCTGGCATTCTGCACCGTCTCGCCGTTCAGCCGGCAGGCGATGCCGAGGCCGGAAGCGCCGGCGGGAAGCTCGTCCGCTGTCACGATGACCGGACCGACCGCGCCCGTCCTGTCGAAATTCTTGCCGGGCGTCCATTGATGCGTCTTGCGCTGGTAATCGCGGATCGAGGCGTCGTTGAAGCATGTGTAGCCGAACACGTGATCGAGCGCATCGGCCTCCGCGATATAGCGGCCGGACCGTCCGATGATGACCATCAGCTCGGCTTCGAAATCGAGTTTTTCCGAGACGCGCGGCGCGATGATCGCCTCGCCCGCCGGCAGCAGCGATGTTGCCGTGCGCAGGAAGATCGCCGGATAGTCCGGCACCGCGTAGCCGCCTTCCTGTGCATGCGCGCGGTAGTTCAGCCCAAGGCAGACGATCTTGCCTGACGGTTCGAAGGGAAGCGCCAAAGGCGTCGTCGCCAGCGGTTGCCAGGCGGCGGGCGGCAGGACCTCGACCTGTTTGGCGATCGCTGCAAGCCCGTCCTTGCCCCAGTTGATGAGTTCGAGCAGGTCTGGGCTCGACGAGCCGAGCACGGCGATGTCGGTCCCGCGCACGACGCCGAGCCGCCGCTCGCCATCCTCGATGCAAACCGCAAAGCGCATGAAGTCCTCCTGCAATCTGCCTTCTGTTAAAATCGCTAATTTTATCGATGTCAATATATTATCGATTTTATTGCAAAGCTTTGCGCGCTTCCCTATGGTCGGGACACCAGACCGATTCAGGCCCACGCAGGAGAAAAATGCCCATGCTTTTCGCCATCCATGCCCTTGACGGAGACAATGGCCTGCAACGCCGGCTGGCCAGTCAGGATGCGCACAAGGCGCATCTGACGACGGCTGCAACCTATGGCGTCACCCTCATTATGTCCGGACCGCTGGTGGAAGACGACGGCGCCACGATGAAGGGCAGCCTGTTGATCGTCGACGCCGACGGGCGGGCGGCGGTCGAGGCTTTCAATGGCGCCGATCCCTACAGGAAGGCCGGCGTCTGGGGCAGCGTGACCATCACCGCCTTCCAGAAGCGCCAGGGCTGACACCCGGAAATCACTGTCACATCGGCTGGCAGCAGGGCGCGATCGTCGCCTTTTGATCCGGGCACGATCTTGCCCTTGAGGGGCGCAAGCCCGACATTGTAGGATAGGCGAGGAGCCCGACCACGGCATGGATAAGGGCAACACTACGCAGGCAACAGGAGCCGCATTGACGTACTCAACGGCCGATGTGAATGACGAGGGCGCGGGCCCCAAAAGCACGCTCGCCAGCACCGTCTATCATCAGCTTCGCGACGATTTGCTGCACGGCGTGCTTGAAACCGAAAGCAAGCTGCGGGTCGAATGGGTGGTTTCGCGTTACGGCGCCGGCGCTTCGCCCGTTCGCGAGGCGCTCAACCGGCTTGCCTCGGAAGGCCTGCTCGGCCGTCACGACCAGCGCGGCTTCTTCATCATGCCGCTCAGCGCGGCTGAGTTGGAGGAACTGACGCGCACCCGTTGCTGGCTGGAGGAGCGGGCGTTGCGCGAAGCCATCGCCAACCGCACACATGAATGGGAAGAACAGCTCGTGCTGGCGCTGCACCGCCTGTCACGCACGCCGCGCCGTTTGCCTGAGGATCCCCTGGCGATCAGCTCAGATGCGACCAATCCCGCCCCAACCAATCCAGATTGGGAGAAGCTGCATCGCGCCTTCCACCGCACGCTGATTTCGGCCTGCCGGTCGCGCTGGCTGGTGGGTTTCTGCGATCAGCTTGCCGACCAGGCCTATCGCTACCGCCAGATGGCGCGCGGCGGCGCTGGCGTTCAGCGCGACGAACTCGGCGAGCATCGCCTGATCGCCGAACGTGCCCTTGACGGCGACGCCGATGGCGCGGTCCAGGCCTTGCTCGACCATTACCGCCTGACGACGGCACTGTGCATGGAGCGCTTCAGCCAGAGCGAGGAACCGAAGACGGCCTCGGGCAAGGCGCGTAGGCGGCAGTAGGGGCTTTCAGCCTGCCGTGCTGCCGCCATCGACGAACAGGACATGGCCGGTGACGAAGTCGGAAGCCCTGGCCGCCAGGAAGATCGCGGCGCCGACGAACTCCTCCGGCTCGGCGGGGCGGTTGAACGGAATGCGCGACATGAAGAGATCGCGCACTTCCGGTGTCTTGAGGATGAAATCAGCAAGAGGTGTCTTGATGACCGACGGTGCGATGCAATTGACGTTGATGCGATGCTGCGCCCATTCCGTCGCCAGTTGACGCGTCAAAAGATGCACGGCGCCCTTGCTGGTGCCGTAGCTGACATAGCCGAGCGGATGACCGACAAGGCCGCGCACCGAGCCGATGGTGATGATCTTGCCGCCCTGGCCGCGCGCGATCATGCCGCGCGCCACCGCCTGTGCCGGCAGGAACGTGCCTTTGACGTTGATCGCCATGATGCGATCGAATTCCTCAGGCTCGAGGTCGACCGCGGCGGTGCGCCTGGCAAAGCCGGCCGCCGTCATCAGAATGTCGATCTTGCCGAGCGCCGCCTCGGCCTTGGCGACCGCGTCGGCAACGCTTGCCGCATCGGTGACGTCGCAGGGCGCCCCGATCACCGTGCCCTTGGTCTCCAGCCCCTTCACTGCGGCGTCGACCTTGTCGGTGTCGACATCGGAAATGACAACCGAGGCGCCGGAGGCGAGGTAGGCTTCGGCGACCGCGACGCCGAGCCCGCCGCCGCCACCGGTGATGAAGGCGACCTTGCCGGCCAGCGTGAATTGCCCTGCCACATCCATAAAAATTCATCCCTCAGCGAGAAAACCCTCAGGTCATTTTTAGCGATTTTCATTGCCGCGTCAAAGTTATATCGATATTTTTTGGAGAGACTTCGCGTGTTCCCGAGCCTGCCTCCGCGGCTCCAATTCAGTGGTCAGGATTGATGGACCGCAGCCCCTTCTTCGCCGATCTCCTGAACACCATCGCCGATCGCGGCCGGATGATGCTGAACCTCGTTCGCGGCGACGAGCCGGTCTCGGCCGACAGCCTGGCGCGTCTTTGCACGCGCTTGCTTTCCAGCCAGGGCGAGGCCTCGGGCGTCGCCTATGCCCGCGAAATCCTCGAGCGCTGGCGCACTCTTGCTGCCGACGGAAGGCTGGCCTTCCTGCATGTGCTGCGCGATCGTTTCGGCACCGATCATGGCAGGCTTGCCGATGCGGTGGATGCCTATCGCGACGCACCCGACGACCACACGGCGCTCGCTCTGCATGACGCCGCCGAACCGGCCAGACAGGAGCTGCTGCGCCGCCTCAACCTTGCGCCCGGTGGCATCGAGACATTGGTGCGCATGCGCGAGGATTTGCTCGCCCGGCTGCCCGCGTCACCTGATCTTGCCCTCGTCGATGCCGACTTCACGCATCTTTTGTCGTCATGGTTCAACCGCGGCTTCCTGGTGCTGCGACGGATCGACTGGGCGACGCCGGCCAACATCCTGGAAAAGATCATCCGCTACGAAGCGGTGCATGCCATCCACACCTGGGACGATCTGCGCCGCCGCATCGAACCCGACGACCGGCTCTGCTATGCGTTCTTTCACCCGCAGCTCGGCGATGAGCCGCTGATCTTCGTCGAGGTCGCGCTCACCCGTGCCATGCCCTTGACCATCGCCGAGCTGCTTGCCGATGAACGGCCGCCGGTGCAGCCGCGGCAGGCGACGACAGCGGTATTTTATTCCATCTCCAACTGCCAGGAGGGCCTGCGCGGCATCTCCTTCGGCAATTTCCTGATCAAGCAGGTGGTCGAGGATCTGCGCCGAGACCTTCCCGGCCTGACCGATTTCGTCACGCTGTCGCCGGTGCCGGGTTTTGCCCGCTGGCTGGCCGAACAGACCGATCCAGCCGCCGCCGAGGCGCTGAACCTCGTCGCCAACCAGGGTTGGCATGCGGACCCCGCGCTGCGCGAGCGCGCGGGCCAGCACTTGCTCCCTCTGGCGGCGCAGTACTTCCTCGAGGCCCGCACCACCTCAGGCAAGGTGATCGACCCGGTCGCGCGGTTCCATCTCGGCAATGGCGCGCGGCTGGAGCGCATCAACCTTCTCGGCGATCTGTCGTCGCGAGCCTTGCGGCAGGCGCATGGCCTGATGGTCAACTACAGCTACAAGCTCGACGACATCGAGAAGAATCACGAGCTGTTCGCCGCCAAAAACGATGTGGCGGCCGCACCCACTGTGCGCCGCCTCCTGCCGAAAGCAGCAGTGAGGCCAGCCACGCCGCAGCTTTTGCCGCCTGGCCGATCCGCCCAACCCTAGAGCCGGATGATTTCAGGCCCGAATAGACCTGAAATCTGAATCCGGCTCTAAATCAAAGAGATAGAGCATGATGTCGTCCAAAAACCGCTTCACACTTTTCGGCATCATGCTCTGGAGCAATTCCAGGAAAAGTGTGAAACGGTTTTTCGTCCGGAATTGCGCAGAAACAAAGAGATAGAGCGGTTCGGCGTTTCCGTGAAACGATGAACCGTTCTGGAGGGAAAGATGAGCAATCATTTGTTCGATGCGTTTCGCGCCCGGATGCCGGCGCCCGGACGGCTCTTGATGGAGACGGATGACGGGCGCTCGCTGACCTATGGCGACATGCTGGCGCGGTCGGCGCAACTGGCGCACGCGCTGCTGCAACTGGGCGTCGAACCGGGAGACCGCGTCGCCGTCCAGGTCGAGAAGAGCCCTGAGGCGGTTCTCCTCTATCTCGCTTGCCTGCGCGCCGGTGCCGTCTTCCTGCCGCTCAACACCGCCTATACGCTGACCGAGCTCGGCTATTTCTTCGGCGATGCCGAACCGCGCCTGGTCGTCTGCGATCCCCAAAGGGCAATCGATATCGAACCGCTGGCGCAGGCATCAGGCGCTACGACCGTGACGCTCGGCCGCAATGGCGAAGGCTCGCTGACCGAGCAGGCCTCGCGCCAGTCGACGGATTTTCACGACGTGGTGCGCGGACCGGACGATCTGGCGGCGATCCTCTACACGTCGGGCACAACCGGCCGCTCGAAAGGCGCCATGCTCAGCCATGAAAACCTCGCCTCGAATGCAAGGGTGCTGGTCGAGCACTGGCGTTTCACCAGCGCCGACGTGCTGATCCACGCGCTGCCGATCTTCCACACGCATGGCCTCTTCGTCGCCACCAATGTCATCCTGATGGCCGGCGCCTCGATGCTGTTCGAAACCAAGTTCGATCCGGCCCGCATCGTCTCCCTGCTGCCGCGCGCCACCGCGCTGATGGGCGTGCCGACCTTCTACGTGCGCCTGTTGCAGCAGGACGGCTTGAACGAACAGGCGGCCAAAAACATCCGCCTGTTCGTATCCGGATCGGCGCCGCTGCTTGCCGAGACGCACAAGGCTTGGCGCGAGCGGACCGGCCATTCGATCCTCGAGCGCTACGGCATGACCGAGACCAACATGAACACGTCGAACCCCTATGATGGCGAGCGCCGCGCCGGCACGGTCGGCTTTCCCTTGCCCGGCGTCGCACTGCGCATCGCCGATCCCAACGACGGCGGCACACTCACGCAGGGCGAAGTCGGCATGATCGAGGTGAAAGGGCCCAACGTCTTTGCCGGCTATTGGCGCATGCCGGAAAAGACCAAAGCCGAGTTCCGCGACGACGGTTTCTTCATCACCGGCGATCTCGGCCTGATCGACGCCGACTTCTATGTCCACATCGTCGGGCGGGGCAAGGATCTGATCATTTCCGGCGGCTACAACATCTATCCGAAAGAGGTCGAGAGCGAGATCGACGCGCTTGCCGGCGTCAGCGAAAGTGCCGTCATCGGCGTTGCCCATCCGGATTTCGGCGAAGGCGTCACCGCGGTCGTGGTGCGGGCGCCGGCCTCGACCATCGCTGCTGCCGATATCGTCGGCGCCATCGCCGGGCGGATCGCCAAATACAAGCACCCGAAGCAGGTGATCTTCGTCGACGAACTGCCGCGCAACACGATGGGCAAGGTGCAGAAGAATGTTCTGCGCGAGACCTACAAGGATCTCTACGCTTCGTCCAAAGCCGGCTAACGGCGCGGAGCTCAGGCAGCCGGCTTCTGCCGGTTCGGGAACACGGAGGGCCGCGCGTCGGGATGAGCCGGCATGGCGCGCGGCGCATAGGGCGCCTCGGCGCCCAGCTCCTCTGCCGCATGCCAGGCCCAGCGCGGATACCATATGGCGCCGCGCGCCATGCAGATGAAGTCGGCCTTGCCGCTGGCGATGATCTCCTCGGCCTGCCGCACACCGGTGATCAGCCCGATCGCCATCGTCGGAATATGCGCCTTGCGCACCATGAAGCCCCGCAGAGATCTTGGGCGAGGCTCAGAAAAAAAGGCCCGCTACTTGCGTAGCGGAGCCAGGTCCTGGGAGGAATTTGCAAGACGGGAAATGGCGGGGCGCCTGTCAGCCGGGCAGCTCGGCCTTTTCGGCTTCGCTGCCGGCGCCGCCCGGCGGCAGGAAACTCGCGGCGAAGGCCAGGGCGCGCAGCGGCTCGTCGCCGACGGGCGCGATCGTGTGCACGGCATCAGGCGGAATGTGGATCAGGTCGCCGGGCGCGACCTCGCGCTTTTCAGTGCCGATCTGCATCAGCGCGCGGCCCTTCAGCACGTAGTAGAATTCATGCGTGTTGTGCCGGTGCGGCTCCAGATGCGAACCGGCTGATATCTCGAACTCCGAGACATATTCGAGATAGGAGCCTTCGGTCTCGGCGCGCATCGCCTCCTTAGGAACCATGAAATAGGTGCGGCATGTACCGCCATGTTCGATGGTCGGTTCGATCCTTGCGTTGGTCACGTTCATGTCTTCCTCCGCTACTGAACGCAGCGCCTCACTGCGCCAGGTAACCGCCGTCGATCACCAGCTCGCTGCCGGTGATGAACGATGAATCGTCGCTCGCCAGGAACAGGCAGCCATTCGCCACCTCGCGCGGCGTTCCCATCCGACCCATCGGCGTCTGCGCGATGATGCCGGCGTTCATGTCGTCAGACTGCGCTTCGACCAGCGGCGTGCGGATCAGCCCGGGATGCACCGAATTGACGCGGATGTTTTCGGGCGCGTAGGTCACCGCGGCATTCTTGGTCATGTTGCGCACGCCGCCCTTGGCGGCGTTGTAGGCGGCCGCGCCCGCGACCCCGACGCTGCCCCAGATCGACGAGAAATTGACGATCGAACCCTTGCCTGCCCTGCGCATGGCCGGCAGCACCGCCTTGATGCCGAGAAAGCTGCCGGTGAGGTTGATGGCAACGACCGCGTTCCAGGCGTCGAGATCGGTTTCCATGAGCTGCTCATAGGCGCGCACGATGCCGGCATTGTTGACCAGAATGTCAAGCTTGCCGTGCCGGGCGAGGATCGTCTCGACCGCCTTTTCCCAATCGTCCGGCCTGGAAACGTCCAGCGTCAGCGCCTCGATGCCCTTGGCCGGCTTCACCGGCTTGACGTCGCCGGCATAGACGGTGGCGCCTTCCTCGGCAAAGAGTTCGGCGACGGCGCGGCCGATGCCCTGCGCCGCGCCGCTGACCAGCGCTATCCTTCCATCAAGCTTTGCCATGAAGGCGCCTCCCCAGAATCTATTTGCTGATCATCGTCATCAGCCGGATCTGCGGCGGCACCGCGAACAGCTCGCCGGCGCGGCGGGCGAACTCGTGCAGGTTCGGCGTTTCCATGTGCTTGTCCCATTCCGCCCGGTCCTTCCAGTTTTCATAGAAGGTGAACTCGGCCGGCCTGTCGTCGTCCTGGTGCAGGTCGTAGTCGATGCAGCCGGGCTCCGACCGGGTCGCATCGATGAGCGACAGCAGGAATTTCTTGGTCTCGTCGATCATGTGCGGTCGGGCGACGAGATGCGCGACGACGGTCAATTGCTTGGACATGATTTTCTCCCCTTGGTTCAGGCTGTAAGCGTGACCTTGATGCACTGGCTGGCATCCTTGCCGAGCTCGAAGGCGGCAACCGCCTCGTCGAGGCCGAACGTGTGGGTCTGGATCGGCGTCAGGTCGATGCCGGTCCGCTCCAGGAAGCGGATCGCCGCCGGCCACACGCCTGGCGAGCCGATGCAGCCTCTGACCGTCAGGTTCTTGATCTGGATCTTGCCGAGCTCGACCGGGATCTTGCGGCCGATATTGATGCCGACCATCGACACGCGGCCGTCCTCGCGGGCGAATTCGAAAGTGTTGGCAAGCGAGGCGTCGTGGCCGGACGCCTCGACCACGAGATCGGCGCCCTTGCCGCCGGTCAGTTCCAGGACCTGTGCGACAGCGTCCTGTGCCGGATCGACGGCCTCAGTCGCCCCCAGCCGCAGCGCCACCTCGCGGCGGCGGGCGATCGGGTCGACGACGATGACGCGCGCGCCCATGCCGATCGCGGCCGCCGCCGAGACCAGGCCGATCGTGCCGCCGCCCGAAATCACCACGGTCTCGCTGGCATTGGTGCCGCCCGAGCGCAGCACCGCATAGAAGCCGCAGGTGAACGGCTCGATCAGCGAGGCACGCTTGTCGTCGATGCCTTCGGGCAGTTTGTGCAGCCAGTCCGGATTGACGGAGAAATACTCACGGTCGGCGCCATCCATCGAGAAGCCGAAATGGTGCAGCCGCTCCGGCGTGCGCACCACGCATTCGCCGACGACGCGGTCGCCGACGCTCCAGCCCTTGACGCCGCGGCCGACCTCGACGATCTCGCCGCACCATTCGTGGCCGGGCGTCACCGGGTAGGAGATCGGAATGATGTAGCGGCCGGCCAGGAGTTCGTAGTCCGAATGGCAGATGCCAACGGTCCTGGTCTTGATCAGGACCTCGCCATTGCCGATGCCGGGCATCGGCCTGTCGACGATCACAGGCTTGTCGGGGGTTTCAAAGACCAGCGCTCGCATTTCGATATCTCCGTCTCGTTCAGCCGACCGTCTCGACCATTCCGGTCGCCGCCGACTTGATGATGCTTTCGAGGATGGCGATGTTGTTGATCATGTCCTCGCCGGTGATCGGATAGGCCTGACGGCCGCGTACCGCCGCGGCAAAGGCCACCAGATTGTCGCGCACCGGTTCGGCAGGGCCGACCTCTTCCACCTCGATCGGTGTGCCGGTCGAGGCGCTGGTGACCACCCAGCCGGCCGGCGCCTCGACATGCGCCTTGTCGCGCACTTCGATCCAGCCCTTGGTGCCGAACACGGCAAAGCGCGAGACGAAGGGCGTGGCAAGCGTCGCCGAGACGTAAGCCGTGCCGCCGCCATGGAAGCGGATATGCGCGCTCAGCGTGTCGCCCTGCGGGATTTGCGATGCGAGGTTCTCGCAGGCGACACGGACATCGCGCGCCGGCCCCAGCAGCTTCGCCGACAGGTCGGTCAGGTGGATGCCGGTCGCGGTCATGCCCGCCGCCGGCGCCTGGCTGGCGTTCAGCCGCCAGTTCGACGGATCGAGGCCAAGGAACTTGTCATGGCTGAAATTCGCCTCGACCTGCAGGAGGCGGCCGAGGCGGCCATCCGCCGCCGCCGCCAGCATGCCGGCGATCGGCGGCTCGAAGCGCCGCTCATGCCCCATGCCGAGGACGAGCCCTGCCTCCCTGCACAGCGCCACCGCCTTTTCCGCTCCAGCCTTGGTCATCGCCAGCGGCTTTTCGCAAAAGACATGTTTGCCCGCCGTCACCGCATCCTCGATCTGCTGTTCGTGCAGCGAATGCGGCGTCGCCAGGATGACGGCTTCGACGTCGGGGTTCTCCAAGGCGTCGGCATAATTCCCGACCAGCGTCAGGCGATGCTCTGCGCAGAATTCCTCGGCTCCGGGCGCGGGTTCCACGGCGCAGACCACCTCGAGATGCGCCCTGGCGCCTTCGAGCACCGCCACCATCTTGCGGCCCCACCAGCCGAGGCCAACCATTGCCACCCTCACGGACCTATCCTGCGCTGAAGTCATGCTCGGTTCCGATTCTGATGCTGTCTCTGCCCGTGCTTCGAGCAGCGATCCTATGAAGCCGAGTAGCCGGCATCGGTCATCAGCACATGGCCGGTGATGCCGCTTGCCGCGTCCGAAGCGAGGAAGGCGACAGACGCCGCGATTTCGGCCGGCTGCAGCAGCCGCTTCATCGGTGTGTCGTTGATCCAGGTCGCCATCACGTCGGGCTGTGCGGCGCCGACCTTCTTCAGCATTTCGGTCTCGGTGTAGCCCGGCCCGACCGCATTGACGCGGACATTGTAAGGCGCCCATTCGACGCCGACGACGCGGCAGAGATGGGCGACGCCGGCCTTGGAGACGTCATAGCCGGCATGCAGTTCCGGCCGCACCGCCTTGATGCCTGCGATCGAGGAAATGCACACGATGCTGCCGCGCTTGCGCTCGACCATGCGCTTGCCGAAGGAGCGCACGCAAAAGAAGATGCCGTCGAGGTTGATCGACATGCAGCGCCGCCAGTCCTCGTCGGAATGATCCGCGGTCGTGCTTTCGTAGGAGATGCCGGCATTGGCGACCAGTATGTCGATCGCACCGAACTCCTCGTTGAGGCGGGCCGCGGCTTTCTCGACATCGGCGCTGTTGGTGACGTCGACCTTGATGCCCTTGGTCTTGAAGCCTTTGTCCGACCATTCCTTGGCGGCGTCGGTCACGCGGTCGGTAACGTCGGCAAGCACGACCGTCGCACCGAGGCTACCCAGCCGCTCGGTGATCGCGCTGCCGATGCCGCCGGCCGCACCGGTCACGATTGCCGTTTTTCCCTCGAGCGAATAGTTCGCGAATGCGTTGCTTGCCATTTCGATATTTCCTCCAGTCATTGCTTTTGGGTCACGGCAGCGGCATCGCCCCGTGCTAGACGCTCACCAGGATCTTCAAATGCTTGCCGGCCTTGTCGAGCAGGGCCTCGAAGCCTTTTTCCACCACGTCGTCGGCCGAGATCTTCGCCGTCACCACCTTCTCCAGCGGCAGGATGCCGGCCTCGACCATGCGGATGACGCGCGGCCATACCTGCACCGGGTAGCACCAGGTTGCCTCGACCGTGATGTCCTTCAGCGCCCACAGCATCGCATCGATGCTGGCAGGCTTCATGTGCAGGCCGGTCTGCACCACCTTGCCCTGCCGTCGCACCGCCCGGGCGCAGGCGTTGAGGCTCGCTTCCAGCCCGACGCATTCAAGCGCCACGTCGACGCCAACACCTTCCTCGGTCAAGTCGGCGATGATCTCGTCGAGATTGTCCTTGGTCGGATCGATGGCGATGCAGTCGGGCACCAGCTCCCTGGCCTTGGCGAGCCGATTGGGGTTCGGCTCGCTGACGAAGATCTGCGCCGCACCCGCCGCCTTGGCCGCCAGCAGCGTCAGCGCGCCGATCGGTCCGGCGCCGGAGACCAGCACGGTCGAGCCAGACTGCACGCCGCCACGGTCGGTGCCGTAGATGGCGACGGCGGCCGGTTCGATCATCGCCGCCTGGATGTCGCTGACGCCGGCCGGCACCGGCACCACATTGTAGTCGTTGACGATGGCGAGTTCGCTCATGCCGCCCCATTTCCAGCTCAGGCCGACACAGGCCATTTGCGGGCTGAGGTGATAGAGCCCGCGCCGGCCGAAATAATCGTCGCGCGGCGAGATCAACGGCTGGATCGAAACGCGATCGCCGACTTTCACATTCGTCACCCCGGAGCCGATATCGGCGACGACGGCGCTGAATTCGTGGCCGAGGATCTGCGGGTTGGTCGCGCCGCTATAGACATGCGGGGTAACAGGCGTGACGATCGGCCCGGCGATATATTCGTGCAGGTCGGTGCCGCAGATTCCGGTGATGACGGGCTTGATCAGCACGTCATGCGCGCCGAGCCGCGCTGTCGGCTCGGCGACGTCCTCGACCCTGATGTCCCTGGCTGCGTGGAATCGGACGGCTTTCATGCTCTGGTCTCCGGAAATGCAATCACTGTGTCGTGTAGCCGCCGTCGACGACGAGGCTGGCGCCGGTGACGAAACGCGCTTCCTCCGAAGCGAGGAACAGCACGCAGTTCGCCACATCCACCGGCTCGCCCAGGCGCAGCGGATGCTTCTCCTTCATCATGTCGAGATAGGCCTGCTTGCCCTTCGGATAGGTGTCGGCACACTTCATGAAGATCTCGGTCATGGTCGAGCCGGGATGCACCGCGTTGACGCGGATGCCATAGGGCGCGTAGCAGATCGCGTCCGTCTTGCTCATCATCAGCGTCGCGCCCTTGGTGGCGTGGTAAGGCGGGATGTCGTCATTGCCGATGAGGCCGTAGATCGACGAGAAATTCACGATGGCGCCGGACTTCTGCTCCATCATCGGCCGCACCGCGTATTTGGTGCACAGGAACGTGCCCTTCACATTGACGTCGAAGACCCTGTCCCACTCTTCGACCGTCACCTCATGCGCAAATTTGTTGGCGCCGGTGATCGCGGCATTGTTGACCAGGATGTCGAGGCGGCCCCATTTCTTGACCACCTTGTCGACCGCCGCCTGAACCTCTTGCTCCTTGGTGATGTCCACCTTCAGGAAGATCGCCTCGCCGCCGTCACGCGAAAGCTCCTTAGCCAGGGCCTCGCCGTCATCGGCGAGCACGTCGATGATCGCGACCTTGGCGCCTTCCTCGACGAAACGGCGAACCGTCGCGCCGCCAATGCCGCGGGCGCCGCCGGTGACGATGGCGATCTTGTCCTGAAGCCTGCCCATTATGTTTCCTCCTTGAACGATTGTCTTCGAGCCGGCCGCCGACTGCGCGAGCGGCTGCTAGATGCGCCGCCGCACGTAGAAGGCGGCGGCCAAGACGATGACCATGCCCTTGATGATGATCTGCAACTGCACCGGCAGCCCGAACAGCAGCACGGCGTTGAAGACGACGACCAGGATGGCGGCCCCGAACAGGCCGCCGAGGATGCCGCCCTGGCCGCCCGAAAGCGATATGCCGCCCATCACCGCAGCCACGATCGAATCCAGTTCGAAACCGCGTCCGACCCAATTGTCGACGATGCCGACATAACCGCTCAGCACCAGGCCGGCGATTGCTGCGAGCGCACCGGAAATGACATAGCCGATGATGGTGACGCGGTCGGCATTGATGCCGAGCAGCCGCGCCGTCGTCGGGTTGCCGCCGGTGATGTAGACCTCGCGGCCGAAGCGCGACTTGGCCAGCACGACGCCGAAGACGACCGCCAGCACGACGAGCAGCATCATGTTGTAAGGGACGCCATGCCATGTCGCCGAGCCGATCTGGCGAAACAGCGGCGGCACGTTGCCCGATGGCGCGCCTTGCGTATAGGCAAACCGAAAACCCTGCAGCACGATCATGGTGGCCAGCGTGGCGAGGAAGGGCGAAACGCTGCGCTTGGTCACCAGCCAGCCATTGACGAGGCCGGTTGCGATACCGATGCCGACAGCGACCAAAAGGATCGAAAGCACGTCGGAGTTCTGGCCGGAGAATCCGGTCGCGATGACCGCGGCGGTGGCCATCACCGACGACACCGAAAGGTCGAGGCCGCGCAGGATGATGACGAAAGCCTGGCCGATGACGACGATGCCGAGCGGTGCGACCTGCAGCAGCATGTTGGAGATGTTGCTGGTCGACAGGAAGGCCGGCGAGACAATCCCCGAGATGGCGATCAGGGCGATCAGGAAGATCGGCAACGCATACGAAGACAGCCGGCTTTTCATCGAAATCGCCGGACCCTCCGCGCCGCTTGCTTGAGAGACATCGACCATCAGACCCTCTTCTTCTTCTCGACATAGACCGACACCGCCGCGATTACGATCAGGCCCTGGGCGATGAGCTGGTAGTGCGTCGACACGTCCATGAAGTTGAGGACGTTGTTCAGGAGCGAGATGAGATAGACGCCGAGCAGCGTGCCGAAGACGCCGCCCTTGCCGCCGCTGAGCAGCGTGCCGCCGACGACCACCGGCGTGATCGACGCGAGCGTGTAGTTCAGTCCCGTGTAGGGCTGGCCGACGCTGAACCGGCTGGTCAGGTAGATGGCGGCCAGCCCGCAGCAGAAACCGGAAAATCCGTAGACCGTCAGCATCACCCGCGCCCTGGGCAGGCCCATCAGCCGCGCGCCGACCTCGTCGTCGCCGACGGCATAGATGTAGCGGCCGAGCCTGGCATAGCGCAGGAACAGCGCCACCAGCAGGAACAGGACGAGGATGAAGACGGCGCCGATCGGCAGGCCGAGCACCTTGCCATAGGCAAGGAAGTTGAAGCCCGGCGGCACCGAGCCCGCCGGCCCCAGCGAATAGAGCAGGACGATGCCTTGCAGCACCGCGCTCATGCCCAGCGTGACGATCAGCGGATGGACGCGCAGCCAGATGATGAGCAGGCCGTTGCAGATGCCGATCAGCAGGCCGAGCAGCAGGATGCCGATGGCCACCGGCAGCACCATCGACGCCTTGCCGGCGATCAGGCCGGAGGTCAGCGTCGACAAAAGGCTGATCATCGAGCCGACGGAAAGATCGATGCCGCCGGTCAGGATCGCCAGCGTCTGGCCGAGGCTGACCAGGGCAAGGCCCGTCGACTGCTCGAAGATGTTGAGGATGTTCGATGTGGTCCGGAATCGGTCTGAAATGAAGGCGCCGAAGATCAGCAGGATGACCAGCAGCGCGGCAACGACCAGGACGCCCTGGTTCGCGCGCAGCCTTGACGACAGTCTGATGGGAGCCAGCGCGGTCATTGGGCAAGGACCTCCGCCGGTGGGACCTTGCCGGTCGGATGCTGGGTAGCAAGGCTCATGATCGCTTCCTCGCTGATGTTGGCTCCCGTCAGTTCGCCGCTGATCGCGCCCTCGCGCATGACGACGACGCGGTCCGACATGCCGACGACTTCGGGCAGTTCGGAACTGATCATCAGGATGGCGATGCCCTCCCCGGCGAGGCCCCGCATGATGCGGTAGATCTCGGTCTTGGCGCCGACATCGACGCCGCGGGTCGGCTCGTCCAGGATCAGCACCTTGCGGCTGGTGCGCGCCCAGCGCGCCACGATCACCTTCTGCTGGTTGCCGCCCGACATCGTCGCCACGCTGGTCGCCGGACCGCGGCAGACGACCCGGTAATTGTCGATTTCCTTGCGGGCGATCTCGTTTTCCAGCCGCCGGTCGATCAGGCCGTTGCGGGTCACCGCCGAAAGGTTGGCGGCGCTGATATTGGCGGCGACGTCGAGAAACATCGCCAGCCCCTGTCCCTTGCGGTCCTCGGTGACGAAGCCGACGCCCTTGCTGATCGTCGTTGCCGGCGTGATCGCGTCGACCTTCTCGCCGTCGATCCACACGCTGCCGGACGACATCGGCAGGCCGCCGAATATGCCCATTGCCAGTTCCGTCCGGCCGGCGCCGACCAGGCCGGCCAGCGCCGTGATCTCGCCGGCCCGGACCTCGATGCCGGCGTTCCTGACACGGCCCTCGACGGAGATGTTCTCCGCCTTCAGCACCACCTTGCCAGGCTCGCCTTTCGGCTTCTTCGGCGGGAAGATGTCCTTCAGGTCGCGCCCGACCATCATCGAGATCAGCCTGTCGCGGGTGACATCGCCGATGTCCTTCGTCGCGACATGCGCGCCGTCCTTGAAGACGGTGACGCGGTCGGCGATCTGGAAGATCTCCTCCAGCCGGTGCGACACGTAGAGGATGGCGACGCCTTCGGCCTTCAGTGCCGCGAGCCTCGCGAACAACAGGTCGGCCTCGCGGCCAGAGATGACGGCGGTCGGCTCGTCGAGGATCAGCAGCTTGACCTTGTGGACCAGCGCCTTGGAGATTTCGACCATCTGCTGGTCCGCCACCGTCAGCTCCGAAACCAGGATCTGCGGATCGATATCGACGCCGAGCCTGCGCAGCAGGTCCGATGCGTCCTGGCGCGTGCGCGCGTGGTCGACGAAACCGAAGCGGTTGCGCCGCTCATGGCCGAGATAGATGTTCTCGGCCACGCTCAGGTGCGGAAACAGCACGAATTCCTGATAGATGACATGGATGCCGGCGTTCTTGGCGTCGGCGGGCCTCGCCCACTGAACGGGCTTGCCTTCGAATTCCATCTCGCCGGCGTCGGGCTTGTAGACGCCGGCCACGATCTTGATCGTAGTTGATTTGCCGGCGCCATTTTCGCCGACGAGCGCATGTATCTCGCCCGCGCGCACGTCGAGATTGACGCCCGACAGCGCCTGCACACCGATGAAGCTCTTTGAGATGCCCGAAAGATTCAACATTCGCTCTGTCCAATTTGCGGCGAGAGCCCGGAGCGCGTGCCCCGGGCCTGTACCGACGAAATCGAAGACTATTGCGGGTAGTCGACCTTGAAGGTCTTGGGATCGTAGTCCGGCCCCATGCCGCCGGTGATCAGCATGTCGGGCGCACCCTTCGGCACCACCAGGTCGGTCAGCCGCAGCGGCGTTTCGATCGACGGTGTGTTGTCGCCTTCCGAGACCGCGATCTGCGAGTTGATCGTATAGATGCAAGGCACCGGCGCACCGGCCAGCACCTGCAGCGCGACATCGACCGAGATGCCGCCCATCGCCGGCGGATAGCCGACTTCGAGCATCGGCACCTTGTGCTCGATCGCCATCTGCAACGGGCCGTTGACATCAGCCGTGGTGTGCGGCGGGATTTCGCCATCCTTGTAGCCGGCTTCGATGAAGGCCTCGATCGAACCCGGGGTCTGCAAGCCATGCGCCGACCAGACCGCGTTGATCTCCTTGCCGTACTTCGCGATCATCGCCTGCATCACCTGCTTGCCCTTGACCGGCGACCAGTCGGAATAGACGGTTTCGAGCACCTTGATGCCGGGATACTGCGCGAAGACTTCGCGCGCCGGCTTCTCGCGGTTTTCGGACGGGCTCGATCCTGCCTGGCCCGCCAGCATGATGACGTTGCCCTTGCCGCCCAGCTTCTCGACGATCCATTGCGCGAACAGGCGGCCCATCATGGCGTCGGACGCCGTCACGAAGGTGACAAAATTATCCGAGGCGATGCGGCGGTCGACCATCACCACCGGAATCCCTGCCGCCATCGCCTGCGACACTGCCGGATCGAGCGCCTGCTGCGTGTTGGCGCTGACGATCAGCAGATCGACGCCGCGCGAGATCAAATCCTGGATGTCGGCGACCTGCTTGGCGTCGTCATGGCCGGCATCGGTGATGATCAGCTTCTTGATCTGGTCCTTGTGCTTGGCGGCGGAGGCCTCCATGGAATGCAGCATCACGACGCGCCAGGAATCGCCGAGGCCGGCATTGGAAAAGCCGATCGTGTAGGGGCCTTCCTTCTTGTACTGCGATGTGTCCTTGAAGCAGACGTCGGTGTCCGGATTGTAGAGATAGGTCCTTGGAGCGCCGTTGTAGAATTTCGCATCCTGCGCCAGAACCGGGGCTGCCAAGGCGGCCAGACCGGCAGCGCCCACCAAAAGCATGGCAAAGCGTCTTGAGATGTTGCTCATTTAGAAGTTCCTCCACCTGCGTTTCAGCCGGGGCTGCGGCGCAGCCGACCCCGTCGCGCCCGGCGCATGGTTCCGGGGCGTTCCTGTTGCTTGGTCCGGTCGATTTGACTGGAGACGCCCTCCCTGGCGTCTAACAGGAGAGTTGCAGTTCTGATGTTCGGATCAAACTGGAAAATTTATCATTTTGAGACTTTGACCGGCGCCTCGGGCGCCCGGTCCCGGCCACGCCGCTCAATAGTGGCCCGCTGCCCGCATCACCTTGTCGATGCCGTTCTGGCAGCGTTCCAGCGCCTCGCGATCGGTGAGTTCGCCATTGAGCGCGGCGAAGATCTCATCCCCGATGATCTTCTCGATGAGCGTATATTCGGGGATCGGCGGCCGGTGCCAGCCATGCAGCTTGTTCTGCTTGGCCAGCCTGTCGACCATGCGCACAATCGGCGTGGTCGCGGCCGCCTCGGGATCGGCGGTGACGCTGAAGCGGGGCGCCACCGGTATGCCGTTCTTGACATGCTCCTTCATCGCGGCGGGCGACGCCATCCAGGAGATCGCCTCGAACGCCAGCTTGGCGCGTTCCGGCGGCAGGCCGGCGGGGATGGTCAGCAGGAAGCCGCCGACGGGTCCGACCACGGCGCCGCCAGGCCCATGCGGATGCGGCAGATATTCGACCTTGCGCTTGACCACCGAGCGGATGTCGTACTCGAAGCGCGAGGCCCGCATCGTCCAGCAATAGATCATCGCTGACTGGCCGAGCATGAAACAGTCGAGCGCCCGGTTCCAGTCCATGACCAGTATGTCGGGCGGCGAGAAGGCCAGCAGCCGGCGCATATAGTCGAGCGTCTTCATGCCTTGCTCGGTGTTCACGCGTGGCCGGTACATCTCGCCGGCCATGTGGCTGTAGTCGAAGGCGACGCGCGCCATCGGCACGTTGATGACAGGCGTTCCGCAGGCGCCCATGAAGAACATGAAGGAATGGGCGATCGGCATGCCGCGCGCCGCGTTCCAGACGACGCCGTGCATGCCGCGCTTGGGATTGTGAAGCTGGCGCGCCGCATCCAGCACTTTCTCGAAGCTCGTCGGCATGTGCAAATCATGGTCCTCGAACAGGTCCTTGCGCACCGCCAGCGTCTCGATGGTGCAGTAGATCGGCACGCCATACTGCACCGTATCCCAGTTTCCGGTCGCCCAGATGTTGGGGTGGAAGTCGAGCGAATTGATGCCGCTGTCGACCAGGAAACTGTTTAGCGGCTGCACCAGCCCGTGTTTGACGACCTCGCCCAGCCACGGAATGTTGACGGCCATGACATCGTATTCGCTGGCCGGGCGGCGCGCGTTCTTGAAGATCTCCTTGTGCAGCTCCGGCAAAGCCAGCAGGCGGAAATTTCGGCGCGAGGACAATTTGCTGCGGAAGTCCGACCACATGTTGCGCATCGACGAGAAGTAGTTGTCGTCATGCAGCAGAAAGCGCAGGTCCTGGCTCGGCGCCTGGCGGTTCTCCATCAGCTTGAGCGGCGGAATGATCTGGTCGGCGAGGTAGGAGCCGCCGAAATAATACTCCTCCGCATTGGCGCTGCCGCCGCCGAGCCCGAAGGTCTCGGCGAGCAGCGCCTTCACCCGGATGGCGTAGGCGACGAAATTGGACTTGAGTTTTCTGCTGGGAACCAGGAAATACGACTTTCCCGTCACGCTGCGGCTCAGCTGTTCGACATCGCCGTCATCGATCAGCCTGTGAATGCGCCGCATGGCGCTCGGAAACGGGATCTGGGAAACCGACGCCAGCGACGACATGGTGACGGTATCGCCGCGCAGATGGCTCTTCATCAAATAGAGGACGATATTCCACACCGGATCGGGGATCGCCGCGTTCAGCTTCTCATCATAGGGCGCGCGGATGCGCTCAAGGAAATTGATGATGCGAAGCAACTCGTAATCGGTCATTCGATCGGTTACCGGCCCTTCGTGCAGCTCTTCCACCAAACCTAACACCGGATCCTCCATCGGCAAAAGCGAGGCGCTTGCGCGAGCGCACCGTCGAACGGCCTGAACCCAATCATCTGCGCCGCATTCGCACCGCGCTTTCCGCGGCTCTTCTTCCTTTCCCAATACGCCGGCTTGCACGCCGGCAATGGCCCTGGCGCCGGGAAATCCTTGCCAGGCAAAAGCCGAACAAGGCGTTTTCCGTGACGCCGGGCAGTTCCAATATCGTTCTCATGGAGCAATTGTTGCGGCAGATCACCCGGTCAATGCCGAGCACCGACGCTGCTCCTCCCAGTTCAGATGCTAGCACCGTGGGCCGACACTGCCCACACACATTTTCTCAAAATGAGAATCCTTTGGGGCTGAATGCGGGCCCGGAGACGGGCATGCATTCAAGCCAGGTGTAACCAAGAGATTGTTCAATATGAGAATAATGCCCCATGCCCGGTCCGAACGATTTTGGCATGGTCTGGCATCTAGGGTGGAACCATAACATGCGAGAGAAACAGAAAGGATCCCGCGCCGCGGGCCTGCCAAACGACGATATCGGTCCCGATATCCGTCTTGAGCTCTATCGGCTCCAGGTCGAGATCCGCGACTGCGAGAAAAGGGCGAACGATCTTTTTTTCCAGAACCTGATCAAGGGCACGAGCCATCTCTCTCTTGGCCAGGAAGGGATTGCGGCCGGCGTCGCGGTGGCGATGCAGCCGGGCGATAAATCCTTCTGCACCTATCGCGGCCACGCGCACACGCTGGCGCGTGGCGTGCCGATGGAGAAGGTGCTTGGCGAGCTGATGCTGCGCGACAATGGCCTGATGCGCGGCAAGGGCGGCTCGATGCATCTCACCTCCGTCGAACACGGCGTCATGGGTTCCTACGCCATCATCGGCGCGCATCTGCCGATTGCCTGCGGCTCGGCCTGGCGGGCGCAATATCTCGGCCAGACGGACGTTTCCGTCTGCTTCTTCGGCGACGGGACGACCAATATCGGCGCCTTCCACGAGGCGCTGAATTTCGCCGCCATCTGGAAATTGCCGGTCGTCTTCATCTGCGAGAACAACCTCTACATGGAGTACACGCCGATCGCCGACGTGACGGCGGTCGAGCATCCCGCCGCCGACAGGGCGTCGGCTTACGGGCTGGAGCGGATCGTCATCGACGGCAACGATGCCGATATCGTCTATCGCACCGCGCAGGCCGCCTTCGCCAAGGCGCGCAACGGCGACGGCCCCTCGCTGATCGAATGCATGACCTACAGGCATTCCGGGCATTCGCGCGCCGACCCGGCCAAGTATCGTCCGGAGGGCGAACTCGAGAAATGGCTCGAACGCGACCCGATCAAGATATACCGCGAGCGCCTTAAGGAATTCGGCATCTCCGACGCGCAGGTCGCGGCGATCGACGCCGAGAGCAAGCGCAAGGTCGACGCCGCCACCGAGGCCTGCAAGGCCTCGCCGCCGGCGCCCGTCGAACTGCTCACCACCGATGTTTATGCCGACGGAGGTTGGTCATGGCGGAATTGACCTATCGCGACGCGGTGGCCCGCGGCATTGCCCAGGAGATGGAACGCGACAACAATGTCGTCTTCCTGGGCGAGGATGTCGCCAAGGCCGGTGGTGTGTTCAAGTCGACGGTCGGACTTTATGAAAAGTTCGGGCCGCTCAGGGTGCGTGACACGCCGATCTCCGAACAGGCGATCCTGGGTGCCGCGATGGGCGCGGCGATGACCGGCCTGCGGCCGATCGCCGAGATCATGTTCGCCGATTTCGCCGCGGTCTGCTTTGACTATATCGCCAACGAATTCCCGAAGCTGCGCTACATGACCAACGGTCAGCTCGGCTGCCCGCTGGTGGTGCGCACCGGCAATGGCGGCGGCGCCCGCTTCGGCGCACAGCATTCGCAATCGATCGAGAACTGGACGATGATGATCCCCGGCCTCAAGGTCGTGGCGCCTTCTTCGCCTCTCGATGTCATCGGCTTGATGGCGGCAGCGGTCCGCGACGACAACCCGGTCATCTTCCACGAGCACAAATCGCTCTATGCCGTGAAGGGCGAGGTGCCCGACGGCGAAATCCTCGACACGCTCGGCACCGCCAGGATCCTGCGCCCCGGCAAGGACGCCACCATCCTGGCGCTGGCCCTGATGGTGCCGCGCGCGCTGGCCGCGGCCGAGACGCTGGCCGCCGAGCACGGCATCGACTGCGAGGTCATCGACGTGCGCTCGCTGGTGCCGCTCGACACCAATACCATCCTGAATTCCGTCGCCAGGACCGGGCACCTGTTCACCGTCGAGGAGAATCCGCGCCTGTGCGGCTGGGGCGCCGAGATCGCCTCGATCGTCGCCGACGAGGCGTTCTGGGATCTCGACGGCCCGATCGTGCGCATCACCACGCCGCATATCCCGCTGCCCGCCGCCGATCATCTCGAGGACCTGGCGCTGCCCAACGCGCCGCGCATCGTCGAGAAGATCAGCCGGGTCATGAACGGATCGGTGCGATGAGCGCGGACGTCCTCATGCCCCAGCTCGGCGAGACGGTCGCCGAAGGCAAGATCCTCGCCTGGTTCAAGCAGGAGGGCGACGAGGTCAAGGAAGGCGACAACCTCTTCGAGATCGAGACCGACAAGGTCACGATGGAGGTTCAGTCGACCGTCGCCGGGCGGCTCGGCGAGATCAGGGTGAAGTCAGGCGAAGTCGCCAAGGTTGGTTCCGTGGTCGCCGTCATCGGCGGCGCGGCGACACCTGGCGCACGATCCGAGCCAGCCCGATCGGAGCCCGCCAAACCCGCGCCTGCCAGTGCCGCCACGGTTGCACCTGTTTCGGCACAGACGGCCTCGGTCAATGGGTCCGGTCATGCCGCACCTGCCAAACCGCGCTCGCCGTTTGAAGAAGTGTCGACGCCGGTCGAATCCTTCGGGCCGGCGAAGGGTCCGTCCGGCATCAGGGTGACGCCGCTGGCGCGCCGGCTGATCGCGCAGAATGGTCTCGACACAGAGGCGATCGCCCGCACTGTCGCCGCCTCGGGCGCCACCAAGATCGGCGAGAAGGATGTCCGCGCCGCCCTTGCCGCACCACGGTCCCAACCGCAAAGCCAGGCGGCCCCGCCGGCGCCGCAAGCCATCAGGCCGGCAGCGCCGGGCAGCGTTGTAACGCTGAACACCATCCGCAAGCGCACCGGCGAGCGGCTGGCCGAGAACTGGCGCACGATCCCGCATGTCTTCCAGGCGATCGAAGTCGATTTCACCCAGGTCGAAGCGGTGCGGTCGAAGCGCAAGGAAAAGTTCAAGAGCGATTTCGGCCTGTCTCTGACCTATCTGCCCTTCATCGCCCGCGCCACCTGCCTGGCGCTGCGCGATTTTCCGCAGGTCAACGCGCAACTCGATGGCGGCACGCTGGTGCTTGCGTCCGAAATCAATCTCGGCATCGCCGTCGACCTGTCGCATAACGGGCTGGTCGTGCCGGTGGTCCGCAACGCCGACGACCTGACGCTGCCCGGTCTGGCGCGCGCCATCGGCCGCCAGGTCGACAAGGCGCGCACCGGCAAGCTGACCGGCGACGATTTTTCCGGCGGCACCTATTCGATCTCGAACAATGGCGCGTTCGGTACGGCCTTCACGGCGGCGATCATCAATGCGCCGCAGGTCGCCATATTGTCGACCGATGCAATCCGCCTGCGCGCGAGTGTGGTGGAGACGCCGCAAGGGGCGTTCGTCGCGCCCAGGCTGACCGGCATGGTCGGCCAGAGTTTCGACCACCGTGCCTTCGACGGCGCCTATTCGGCGGCTTTCCTGTCGCGGCTGAAGGCCGTGCTCGAAGAGCGCGATTGGGGCGCGGAATTTGGATAACGAGACCCATCCGAGGTGATGGCGGAGGAGCATAATCAATGAAATACAACAGTCCCTATTCCACGGCCGCATGGGGCCAGATGGCGAAGGATTGGGAGCAGGGCGTCGATTACAGCCGGCTCTCGAAAGAGCGCCTGGCGCGCGCCCAGCGCGCGATACGCCATGCCGGCCTTGGCGCCGTGCTGTGCTTCAACTTCGACAATATCCGCTATGTCACCGCCACCCATATTGGCGAGTGGGCGCGCGACAAGTTCATCCGCTACGCGCTTTGTCCGGTCGAGGGTTCGCCCTTCCTGTGGGATCCGGCGCCGCCGGCCAAGCGCATCTCCTCGCCCTGGATCGCCGACAATGTCGCCGCGCCCGTTACCACAATGCAGGGCGCCATCCCGCCGCATATGAACGTGCAGCGTGACTTCGCCAGGCAGATCAAGAAAGCGCTTGTCCATTACGGCATCGAAAAGGAGCCGCTCGGCATCGACCTGATGGAGCTCGGCATGCTGCGGGCGCTCGAGGCCGAAGGCATCGAGGTGGTCGACGGCCAGCAGGCTCTGCTCGACGCCCGCGAGATCAAGACCGGCGACGAGATCGAACTGCTCAAGGTGGCGGCGTCGATGGTCGACGCGACCTATGTCGATATCGCTCGCGCCATTCGTCCCGGCACCAGGGAGAACGAACTCGTCGCCATCGCCAACGACCGGCTGTTCCGCATGGGATCGGAACGGGTCGAATGCGTGAACTCGGTTTCCGGCTCGCGCGGGCGGCCGCATTCGCACACTTTCTCCGACCGCATGATCCAGCCCGGCGACATGATCTTCCTGGACATCATGCATTCCTACAATGGCTATCGCACCTGCTACTATCGCACCTTCATCTGCGGCGAGCCGAACAAGCACCAGGTCGACGCCTATGAGGCGGCTTCGAAATGGCTCAGTGCCTCGATCGACATGATCCGACCGGGCATCACGCCTGACGAGGTCGCGGCGGTCTGGCCCGATGCGCAGGATTTCGGCTATCGCGACGAGGCGGAAGCCTTTCTATTGCAATATGGCCACGGCGTCGGCCTGTCGCTGTGGGAACGTCCGATCTTCTCCAAGCGTTTCCGTGGCCAGAACACGCCGCTGCGCGAAGGCATGGTCTTTGCGCTGGAGACGTGGAAGGGTGCCGAGGACGGCACCGGTGCTGCCCGGATCGAGGAAGAGGTGGTCGTCACCAAGGACGGCTGCGAGATCATCACCAACTTCCCGTCCGACCGGCTGATTTCATGCGGCCTGCCGGGCTGCGAAGTGTTTTGAGGTAACGATCGGGGCGTGAGATGAGGACCGAGCCGAAAACATCCGCCGCGCGCGGCTCGGGCCGCATTCCGGTCACGCTCGTCACCGGCTTTCTCGGCAGCGGCAAGACGACGCTGATCAATGCGGCGCTCAGGGCGCCGCGGATGGCGCACACGGTGGTGGTGGTCAACGAGTTCGGCGAGGTCGGCCTCGATCACCAGCTCTTCGCCTCGAGCAGCGATTCCGTCGTCGTGCTGGAAAATGGCTGCCTATGCTGCACGGTGCGCAGCGATCTCGTCGGCACGCTCAATGCGCTGTTCCATGACCGCGAGGCCGGCCGCATTCCGGCCTTCGAGAATGTCGTCATCGAAAGTTCCGGCCTCGCCGAGCCAGGTGCCGTGCTGCAGGCATTCCTGTCGGAGCCGACGCTCGACGGGCTCTATCGCGTCGCTTCCGTCGTCACACTGGTCGACGCCGTCAACTGGCGCGACACGTCGGAGCGGCATGACGAAGCGCTGCGCCAGGTCGCCTTCGCCGATCAGATCCTGCTGACCAAGCTCGACCTCGCCAAGCGGGCGAACGCCGAGGCGCTGGTGCGTCGCGACATCGCCGACCTCAACCCCGGCGCCGAGATCGGCATCGTCGACTGGACGCCGGGACCGATCGCCGCGATGCTGACCGCTCCCGGCTTCGACGCCGCCGACGCCAAGGCCGACCCAAGGCCATGGCTGCGGCTCGCCGACCACGACAAGCACGATCACGAAGAACAGGATCATGCGCATCACGACCACGACCACGCCGATCACGATCACCACGAGCCGCACTATCATCTGCGCGGCAAGGGCATAGAGAGCTTCGTTCTGCTGCGCGAAAATCCCTTGTCGCGCGACGAACTCCAGTTCCTGCTCGACGGCATCAGCCAGAATCTCGGGCCGAGCCTGCTGCGCGTGAAGGGTCTGGTCAACATCGCCGAGGAGCCGGGACAGCCGGCGGTCATCCAGGGCGCCCAGCATCTGCTGCACACCATGACCTGGCTCGAAAAATGGCCTGACGACGACAGGCGCACGCGCATCGTCTTCATCACCCAGGGCATCGCCGGCGAGGAACTGCGCGAGATGATCGATCTTCTCGACCGTGTCAGCCAACGCACCTTCAAGGCCCGCGAGCGCGGCAGCCGCTTGCGCCAGTCTTCGCCCGGTGGAAGGAATTAGAGCCGGCGCTCGAAGACGGCGCGGCGCGACGAACCAGCGAGGAACAGCCATGAGAATCGGGTGGATCGGCCTTGGCAAGATGGGCCTGCCCATGTCGCGGCGTCTGCACGAGGCGGGCCATACGATTACCGCCTATGCCCGCAACGATGCCGGCCGCGAGCGCGCCACGGACAATGGCTATCAGCACGTCTCGGCGATGAGTGCACTTGCCGAGAATGCGGATATCGTCTTCACCGCGATTTCGGACGACGCGGCGCTGCTCGAAATCGCCGTTGGCGACGATGCGCTGGCGGCGCAGCTGCGCGCGGGACAGAGCTGGATCGACACCAGCACTGTTTCGCCATCGGCGTCGAGCCTGGTTGCAAAGCAGCTGGAAGCCCGCAACGTCTCCTATCTGCGCGCGCCGATCTCCGGCTCCACCGCGCTTGCCGCGGCCGGCACGCTGACGACGATGGTCTCGGGACCGCGCGCCGATTTCGAGCGCCTGCAGCCGCTGCTTGAGGCCTACACGCGCAAGCAGTTCTATCTCGGCGACGGCGAGCAGTCGCGCTACATGAAGCTTGCCGTCAACGCCATGGTCGGCGCGACGGCAGCCCTCCTGGCCGAGTCGCTCGCTTTCAGCGGCAAGGGCGGCATCGAACTCGAAACGGCGATGGAGGTCATCTGCGACAGCGCCGTCACCTCGCCGCTCATCGAGTACAAGCGCGCCATGATCGTCGAAGGCAAATACGAGCCGGCCTTCGCGGTGTCACAGATGATGAAGGACCTCGACATCCTGCTCGATGTCGGCCGAGGGAACCACGCGCCGCAACCGCTCGCCGCGCAGATCCGCCAGCAATTCGAAAGCGCCTATCTGCACGGCCATGGCGAGCGCGACCTCTTCGTGCTGGTCAAGGAAATGGCGGAGTTGGCCGGTGTGGGGAGAGAGCCTCCAAAACTTGTATGACAGTGTAATGCTATGTGGTATAAGGATCGCAGTGAAAGGTATCGAGATGCGAACTAGCAAGCCCATCACTGTCACCCTTGGCAAACAGCAACATAGCGTCGATGCTCGCCTCGCATCAGGCGCCTATGATTCCGCAAGCGAAGTTATTCGGGCAGCCTTGCGCGCCCTCGATCGGGAAGAGGAAGCCGTGAACGCAGTTTTGCGGGCAAAGATCCGGGCATCATTGGATGACCCTCGTCCGAGCCTGACGGCCGAAGAGGCGGAGGCGGAAATGACCCGTTTCATGGAAAACGAGAGCAAAGCCGCCCGCGATGCGGCGCGTTAAGGTCACCTATCGGCCGCAAGCTATCTCAGACCTACAGGGGATCTACCGCATCATTGCCCAAGCCAGCCGAAGCGATACCGTCGCGTCAGGCTTTGTGCAGCGGATCATGGCCCGGTGCCGGAAAATTGGCGACGTGCCGAATGGCGGCAGACCACGCGATGATCTGGAGCCTGGACTGCGCATGGTGCCGTTTGAACGGACCGCCATCATCGCCTACCAAGTGACCAATGCTGTTGAAATTACCAACGTGTTTTACGGTGGCCGTGATTACGAATCCCTGTATCACGTCGGCGACCCCGATTGATTAGCCAGACAATCATCAATCGATCGATGCCCCTTCCGCGCCGGTACGGAAATCGAAGCTGGTCGATAGCCCGCCATCGGCCATCAGGTCGGCGCCGATGAAGGCGCCTGACTGGTCGGACAAGAGATAGGCGACTGACAGCGCGATCTGCTTCGGGTCGAGGATACTGCCACCAGGCTGGCGGTTGGCGCGCGTCGCCAGGAATTTCTGGCTGTCGGCGGCCGATTCCAGATGGCGCTTGAACAGGCCCGCCATCATCGGGCCGGGGCTGAGCACATTGACCCGGATCCCCTGGCGAGCGTGGTCCATGGCGACCGTGCGGGCGAGCGCCCGGGCGGCGGCCTTGGAGGCCGAATAGGCGGCAAGCTGCTGTTCGGCGAATGTCGCCGAAACGCTGCCGACGACGACGATCGGTCCACCGCCATTGTCGATCATGCGCGGCAGCAGCGCCTTGATCGCCATCGCCGTGCCGACGACATTGACGTCAAGCGTGCGCGCCAGCATCTCCTTGCTCGTCTCGATGATGGTGCCGACGTCGAGGATCGCGGCGGCCGTGACGAGGCCGAGCGATGTGGTGCCGGATTTCTCGAGCTCCGCCTCCACTGCTTGCCAGGTCTCCTCGTCCGATACACTGCCCGCCACATGCGCATAGCCAGCCTCGCCGGCAAGGTCGGCGACAGCCGCCGCCCGGTCGACACCGATCGTGGTGACGTCGGCGTCAAGCAGCAATCGGCAGAGCTCATAGCCGAGCCCTGATGCGGCTCCGGTGACGACGACCGTCTGCGGCAAGGTGAGGGCGAGGGTGGGTCTTGAGGCCATCGAAACTGTTCCTTGTCAAAGAGGGACCCGCCTACGGCGGCGTTCTGCCCAGGCGACCACTGTGGCTTCAGGCGCGCGGCGTCTCGCCGCTAAGCCGGGTGATGATGAGCGCGAGCAGGATGATGGCGCCGTAGCAGGCATCGATCCAGAATGCCGCCACCTGCGAAAGCGTCAGCACATTCTGCAGCAGGCCGAGCAGAAGCACGCCGGTCAGCGCGCCGATGATGCGGCCCTGGCCGCCATTGAGGCTGATGCCGCCGATCACGGATGCGGCAAAGACGTAGAAGATCATGTTCTGCCCCTGGCTCGACACCACCGAGGCGATGCGGCCGGTCAAAAGCAGGCCGGCAAGCGAGGCGAGCAGGCTCCCCATGATGAAGACGCCGAGCGTGATGCGCTCGACCGGAATGCCCGCGACGCGCGCCGCTTCCGGATTGCCGCCGATGGCATAGATGGCGCGGCCGATGCGATGGTAACGCATCATCAATCCGAAGAAGAGGAACAAAAGCCCGGCGATCCAGATCGAGGCGGGGATTTCAAGCCATTTCGCATTGCCGAGATAGAGGAACTCCTCCGGCAGGTCGAACAGCGTCTGGCCGTTGGTGATGCCCAGCGTGATGCCGCGCAGCAGGATCAGCATCGCCAGCGTCGTGATGAAGGCATTGAGCCGGAGCTTGACCACCAGCAGCCCGTTGATCAGCCCGATCAGCAGGCCGGTGGCGAGCACCACGGCAATGCCGGCATAGCCGCTGATGCCGATGCCGGAACCGCCGATCGACACGTCCGAGATCATCAGCCAGGCGGCGAACATCGGCGCGATGCCGACGGTCGATTCCAGCGACAGGTCGAATTTCCCGCAGATCAGGATCAGCGATTGCGCGATCACCAGGATCGAAAGTTCGGAGGATTGCTGCAGGATGTTGAGCAGGTTCTCCGGCATCAGGAAGGATGAACTGACAAAGCTGCCGATCACGATGACGACGGCGATGACCGGGATCAGCACCAGTTCGCGCAGCCTGAAGCGGGCAAACAGGCTTTGGCCTGGGCGAACGATGGCGGCTTTTTCGACGGAAGCGTTCGTCATCTCAGTACAGTCCTTCGATTGCCGCGACGATGTCCTGGTCGCTCCAGCCCCTGGCGAAGCTGCGCGTCAGCCGGCCGCGGAAGATCACCTCCACCCGGTCGCAGATCGCCAGTTCGTCGAGATCGTCCGACACGACGAGAACGGCCATGCCGCGATCCCTGGCGGCGTTGATGATGCGATAGAGGGCGTCCTTCGAGGCGATGTCGACGCCTTGCGTCGGCGCTGCCAGCACCAGCACCTTAGGGTCAGAGGCGAGCGCGCGGCCGACCATGGCCTTCTGCTGGTTGCCGCCGGAGAGCTCGCCGATCGGCTGCGAGCCGGAGGATGCGACGATGCCGAGTTCGGCAATCTGCCGGTCGACCATGTCCGACTGCCGGCCGGTTGAGACGAAGCCGAACGGCCCGAGCTTCGGCAGCACGGTCGTCGTCAGATTGTCGCCGAGCGACATCAGCGGGAACAGGCCGCTGACATGCCGGTCGCGCGCGACGTAGCCGACGCCTGCCGCGCGCATCGCCCCGACATCCCCAAGCGGTGTCTTTTTGCCGTGGATGGCGATGCTGCCGGCATCCGGATCAAGCAGGCCGGCGACGATCTCGGCGATCTTGTCCTTGCCCGAGCCCGCAAGCCCGGCCAGCCCGACGCATTCGCCGCAGCGGACGCTGAGGTTGATGTCTTCCAGGCTGTCCTTCAGTGTGAGGCCGCCGATGTCGAGGCCTGCTGTCATCTGCGCCTTGCTCGTGGAATCGCCGCTCTTCCTGCCTGCACCCGATGCCGCGAAATCGCCGACCATGGCTGCGACCAGCCGGTCCTTGGGCAGGTCGTCGAGCCCGGCGTCGGCAACGACGCGGCCGTCGCGCATCACCGTCACCGTGCGGCAGATCTCGTAGATCTCTTCCAGATGATGCGAGATGTAGAGGAAGGTGACGCCCTGCTCCTGCAGGCCGCGGATGCGCTCGAACAGGCGATTGACCTCGCGCCGTTCGAGCTCGGCGGTCGGCTCGTCGAGGATGATGAAACGACTTCCCTGCAGCAGGGCGCGCGCGATCTCGACGATCTGCCGCTGTTCGACGGTCAGCCGCCAGGCATCTAGATCGGGCGCGACGTCGAGGCCCCAATCGTCGAGCACGGCGATGGATTCCTCGCGCAGCCGGCGCCAGTCGACCAGGCCAAGACCATTGCGGGGCTGGTTGTTCAGGAACAGGTTCTCCGCCACCGTCAGGTGTGGGATGACCATCCAGCGCTGATAGACGCAGGCCACCCGCTCGCGCCAGCCCTGCCGGTCGCCGAGCGATGGTGCGGGCTTGCCGCCGAGCCGGATTTCACCGGCATTGGCGCCGTAGAGGCCGGTGAGCAGCCCGACCAGCGTCGACTTGCCGGCGCCGTTGCGGCCGACGAGCGCGCGTGCATCGCCGACCGGGATCGAGATCCCGACATCGTGCAGCACTTCGATCGGACCGAAGCGCTTGTTGATGCCGTGCGCTTCGGCGGCATGGGTTTCGACGGCGCTCATCGGTCGGTTCCAGGCATCTGAAGTCATCAGAAACGATCGCGATGCGCGGACCCATGCGGAATCCGCGCGTCGCAAGATCATTTTTCCGTCTGGTTGCCCCAGAGCGACGGGTCACTGGCATTGGCCTTGGTGACGACTGTCGCCGGCAGATAGTCCATCAGATTGTCGCCGACCGGCACGATCTCGCTATTATGGTCCGTCGGGCCGGCGGTGAAGGTCTTTCCCTCGGCGGCGGCCTTGGCATAAAAGGCGCCGTATTTGGCATAGAGGTCGAGCGGCTGGGCGACCGCCACGTCGAGCAGGTCCTCGCGGATCTTCTCCAGCGCGTAGGGCGTGCCGTCGACGGTTGCCAGGAAGATGTGGTTCGGCTCGCCGACCTTCGTCAGCTTGCCGGCGCTCTTCAAGACGTTGAGCACGCCGGCGAGCATCACGGAGTCGCTCTGCATGTAGATCGCGACGAGATCGGGCGTCGTGGTGACCACGGTCTGCGCCGCCGACGTCGCCTTGTCGGTCTTCCAATATGTCGGTTGCTCGATGATGGTCACATCGGGATATTTCGCCTTCATGCATTCGTTGAAGCCGGTCGTGCGGTCGCGGCCATTGGTCGTGGCCTGGTCGCCCATCAGCGAAAGCACCTTGCCCTTGCCGCCGATGGCAGCACCCAGCGCCTCGCAAGCCTTGCCGCCGATGCCCTTGTTGTCGGCGCGCACGATCATCGCCGACTTGCCCTTGGCCGGCGCAATGTCGATCAGCACGGTCGGCACGTTCTTCGACGCCGCGAATTCCAGCACCGGCACGATGGCCTGGCTGTCGGTCGGATTGACGATGAGCACCTTGGCGCCGGCCGAGATCAGGTTGCGGATGTCGGTCGCCTGCTTGCCGGCATCGCCATTGGCGTTGGTTGCCGGCATGGCCTCCATCCCGGCATCCTTGACCGCCTTCAGCGTCTGGTTGGCCATGATCGCCTGGAAAGGATCGGTCAGGAACGGTGCGGAATAACCGAGCTTGATGCTTTCGGCACTGGCCGGCATCAGCATCGCCGCAATAGCGATCGCGGCGCCTGAAACGATCATTGCAGCCACGCCGGATCGGCGTGGTTTCGTCTTGAACACGCTTTGCATATCTATTCCTCCCAATCATCGGCGCCAGCCTCTTCCCTCGGCGCCAATGCCCACACAGTGTTCGCTGGCGGCCCCAGCGTTTCAACACGCAAGAATATCATTTTGATAGAATGGCGGGCCGGGCGTTTGGCGCAGCTTGATAAGCCGGCAAAGCGAGCGAGCCGGCTCAACTCGCTGCGCATGATCCCGGAAAGGATCATGCGCTAAACTGGAAGAGCAGTGGTGGCGGATCAGATGATGCTGCGGATCGAACCGCCATCGACGCCCCAAACGGCGGAGGTGACGAAGGAGGCAAGGTCGGAGGCCAGGAAGACGACGACATTAGCGACTTCTTCCGGCTCGCCGAGACGGCCGAGCGGCAGTTGCCGCAAGCTCATCTCGTGTTCCACAGCCTGCTTCGGCGGCATATTGTGGAACTTGCCCATTGTTTCGGCGAAGCCGCCGGGCTTCGACCAGAACGGCGTCCAGATCGGCCCTGGCGCAACCGCATTGACACGGATCTTCGGCGCTTCGGCCCGCGCCAGGCCTTTGGTCAGCGCCAGCACGGCGGATTTGGATGCACTGTAGTCGACCGGTACCGGCTCCGGCTGGCGGGCGAGATCGGAGGCGTTGTTGATGATGACGCCGCCCTTCTGCCGCAGGATCGGCAGCGCCACGCGCGTCGCCCTGACATAGCTCATGAAATTGAGCTGGAAGGTCTTGTCCCATTCCTCGTCGGTAAGCTGGTCGAAAGTGCGAACCGCGCCCGAACCGACATTATTGACGAGAACGTCGAGCGAGCCGCCCAACGGCTTCAGCGCCTCGCCCATCGCGCCGATGACGCCGTCGCCGGTGCTGAGGTCGCCGATGCCGGCGCTGGCCTTGGCGCCGAGCGCCTTGATTTCGGCGATCACTGCATCGACCCCGGCGCGGTCGATGTCGACCAGCGCCACCTCAGCGCCTTCCCTGGCGAAGGCGAGCGCGGTGGCGCGGCCGATGCCGAGCGCCGCACCGGTGATCAGCACGGTTTTTCCAGCGAGATTGGTCTGCATTCTCTCTCTCCCGATCGTTTTTTGATTTATCAGCCGACGACTTTTTCAGCCGGTTCGAACATCGCCATCGTCGTATCGTAGGAACGTTTCGCCTGCTCTTTGAGCGGCAGCAGCCGATGCGTCTCGCTAAGCACCTCGACCGAGAAGAAATCGTCGAAGCCGGTCGCCTGGACCGCCCTGATGAAGGCGCGAGGGTCGAGCGCGCCTTCGCCGCACAGCAGGCGATGATGGAGCGTGTCTTCCCACAGCGTGCCGACGACCTCCGCCTTGGCGTCGTTGAGCTCGACCGATTTGAAATAGCTGGCCGGCAGCGCGCGAAGCTCGTCATAATCCATGCCGCCGCGCGCCACGTGCCAGATGTCGATGCACAGCCCGCCATTGTCCTGGCCCGCCTGCCGCACCACTTCACGTGCCGTCTTCAGGTCGCGTATGTTGGTAAAGGGCAGCATCTCGATGGCGACATTGGTGTTGGCCGCCTTGGCGTCCTCGCAGACTTGGGCGAAGGCCGCCGCATAATGCGGAATGTCGATCGTCTCGGCATACATTTTGGGCGCGATCTTCAGATCACGTGCGCCGAGCACCGCCGCCGCCTCGAGCAGATCGTGCTTGACCCTGTCGGAGGCGGCTTTCTTCTCGCCGGTTTCGAACCAGTCGCCGAGGAATTCGACCTCGACATGGAGGATGCCATTGTCGTCGAAGATCTGCTTGATGCCCTTGAGGCCGATCTTCACGGCATTCGCCATGATGTCCTGATAGACCAGGCCCATGCCGGTATAGCCGGCGGCGGAAGCGGCCTCGGCCCGCTCGCGCAAGGAGAAGGGGCTGACTTCGCTCGGACCCATCGGGTATCGGTCACCGGAAATGGTCCAGTACGCCGCCAGCAACTCTGCCTTCTTGGCCATCCTGTCTCCTCCTTGAATGCTTCAGGCAAAAGCCATTGCCCACCGGATCGTCCAAAGCCGACCCGTTCCTCCAGTTGGGCATCTTCCGTTTGGCTTTTTCGGATGCAACAGGAAGAATTATCAAATCGAGCATTCCGCCAGCGCCCCGTCGCCGATGCGGTCCCCAAACTTTATCATTCTGAACAACACGGCCATTGCCGCTTTGGCGTGACATTCTATCCTGGCCGGCAACAAGCATAATGCCGGTTCTCGCGTCGCCGCGGACCGGCCTCGGAGGAGACGACGCATGGCAGATCATACGGCGTTGGTGGTTGGCGCGAGCGGCATCACCGGTGGCAATCTTGTCCGTGAACTGATCGGCCGTGGCTGGACGGTTTACGGCCTGTCGCGCAACCCGGGTAGCGACGTGCCGGGCTTGAGGCCGGTCGCCGCCGATCTGCTCAACGCGGCCAGCGTCAAGGCAGCACTCGGCGAGGTCGCGCCGACGCATGTGTTCTTCACGACATGGTCGCGACGTTCGACCGAGGCGGAGAATATCGAGGTCAACGGCACCATGGTCAGGAATGTGCTGGATGCGCTGTCGCCCAGGAAATCCGTGCGGCATGTGGCGCTGGTCACCGGCCTGAAGCACTATCTCGGGCCGTTCGATGCTTATGTCTCGGGCGGCTTCCTGCCGGTGACGCCGCTGCGCGAGGAGCAGCCGAGGCTGGACCTGCCGAACTTCTACTATGCCCAGGAAGACGAGGTCTATGCCGCCGCCAGGCGCGACGGCTTCACCTGGTCGATCCATCGCCCGCACACCGTCATCGGCAAGGCCATCGGCAATGCGATGAACATGGGCAGCACGCTGGCCGTCTATGCATCCATCTGCAAGGAAACCGGCCGCCCCTTCCGCTGGCCCGGCTCGGCCGGGCAGTGGAACGGACTGGGCGACGTCACCGACGCCCGCATCCTGGCCAAGCACTTGGTCTGGGCAAGCACCACCGAGGCGGCGCGCAATGAAGCCTTCAACGTCGTCAATGGCGACTTCTTCCGCTGGAACTGGCTGTGGCCGCGCCTGGCGGCATGGTTCGGCGTCGAGCCGGCCGGCTTCGACGGTGCGATCCATCCGCTCGAAGCCGAAATGGCCGACGCGCCGGCCATCTGGAAAGGCATGGTGGCGAAGTACAAGCTCAAGGAGGCCGACCTCGACCGCCTGGCCTCGCCCTGGCATACCGATCTCGATCTTGGCCGCCCGATCGAGGTGATGACCGATATGACCAAGAGCCGCGAACTCGGCTTCACCGACTACCAGTCGACCGAGCGCTCCTTCCTTGACCTCTTCGCGCAGCTCAGGGCCGAACGGCTGATCCCTTAGTTTCAGCTAGGCGCCAAAAACCTTGTCTCCGCCGATCCAGACGCCCTTGACGTCGAGATCGTCCGACAGCGCGACGATATCGGCGGCGGTGCCGTTGGCGAAGCGCCCGAGCCTATGCGCCTGGCCGATCGCCTCGGCCGGATAGAGCGAAGCCATGCGCAACGCTTCCGACAGCTCCAGCCCGACGGTGCGGTGGACGTATCGCACGGCGGTGATCATGTCGAGATCGGCCCCGGCAAGCGTTCCGTCGGCCAGCCGCAGGCTGCCATCCTTGCGGTAGATGATGCGGCCGTTCAGCGTGAACGAGGTCATGTCGGTGCCGATCGTCGCCATGGCATCGGTGACGAGGAAAATCCTGCCCGGCCCCTTCTTGGCGCGCAACGCGATCGCCATGGTGGCGGGATCGACATGGATGCCGTCGGCGATGATGCCGGCATAAAATGTGCCGACATCGATGGCAGCCCCCGCCAGCCCCGGCTCGCGATTGCCGATCTGGCTCATGGCGTTGAACAGATGCGTGGCCATCGTGGCGCCGGCCTCGGCAAAGGCGCGCGCCGTGGCATAGGAGGTGTCGGAATGGCCCAGGCTGACGACGAGGCCGGCCTCGGCCAGCGCTGAAACGCGGGCGGCTTCGACGGATTCGGGCGCGATCGTCGTCAGCAGCACCGGCAGCTTCCGCCGCGTGGCGATCAGCGCGGCCTGGTCGGCATCCGTCATCGGCCGGATCAGCGCCGGGTCATGCGCGCCCTTGCGCGCGATCGACAGATGCGGGCCTTCGAGATGCAGGCCGAGAAATCCTGGCACTTTCCGCCGCGCCGCTTCGATCCCTGCGGCAACCGCCGCCGCGGTGATGTCGGGCGTATCGGTGATCAGCGTCGGCAGCAGCGCGGTCGTGCCGAAGGGCGCATGCGCCCGGCAGATGGTTTCGATCGAGGCGGCATCGGGATGATCGTTGACCATGACGCCGCCGCCACCATTGACCTGCAGGTCGACGAAGCCCGGCACCAGCATGCCGCCACCGGTTTCGATGTGGCGGACACCAGGCGGAATGGCGCCAGCGGGAATGATGGCTTCGACCAGACCGCCACGCACGACAAGGGCGGCATCTTCGTGCCAATCGTCGCCATCGAATATCCGGGCGCCAGACAGGGCAAAACGGTCGCTCATACTGTTTCCGTCACCTTGCGCAGATTGGGCGGCAGATCCGGGTCGAGGCCGCGATGGCGGGCAAAGGCTTCGACGAAGCCATAGAAGGACACGATCAGTGTCAGCGGGTCGGTCAGCGGATGGCCGGTGGCGACATGCGGCAGGCTTAGCGCGCTCTTTGCCTTGTCCGAGGTCACGAACACGGCAGCGCCCTTGCCCGCCAAGGCGTCCGCGGCCTCGGCGACCGACGGCTCGGACGCATCGCGGGCGGCCAGCGCCAGCACCGGGAAGCCAGGCCCGACCAGCGCCAGCGGTCCATGCATGACTTCGGCCGCGCTATAGGCCTCGGCATGCATGGCGCAGGTCTCCTTGAACTTCAGCGCCGCCTCGTTGGCAAACGCCGAGGACGGGCCGCGGCCAAGGATGAACAGCGATCTTGGCGTCTCCAGCGCGCCGGCCATCGCCATCCAGTCGCAGGCGATCGCCTTGCGGAAATGCTCGGGCAGGCGGGCGAGCGCCGCCAGCAACTTGTCGTCGCCGGTGCTGTGCGCCATCAGCGCAAGGCCGGCGACCGCCGAATTGACGAAGGTCTTAGTCGCCGCGACGCTGAGCTCCGGCCCGGCCAAGATATCGATAGCGTAGTCTGAAACCCGCGCGAGCGGCGAATCGGCGGTGTTGGTGATGGCGACGGTCAGCGAACCGCCGGCCTTCGCCGCCTGCGCCATGGCGACGATATCCGGGCTCTTGCCCGACTGCGAGATGGCGAGGCAGGCGGAGCCGGCGAGCCTGAGCTTCGCGCCATAGATCGAGGCGATCGACGGGCCGACCGAGGCAACCGCAAGGCCGGCTGTCAACTCGACGGCATACTTCATGAAGGTGGCGGCATGGTCGGACGAGCCGCGCGCGACGGTGACGATGAAATGCGGATCGCGTTCCCGGATGCCGCGCCCGGCCTCGGTCAGCACGGCGCCCGAACCGTCGAGCAGGCGGGCGGTGGCCTCGGGGATTTCCTCGATCTCGCGCCGCATATGGGTTTTGGTTGCGCTCATGGCCTGCTCTCTTCTCCCGGCCCGCTGAGCCGGAGTTCGGCGACGAAATCATACGCGTCGCCCCTGTAGATGGAGCGGGTGAACTCGATCACCTTGCCGCTCGCCAGATAGGAAATGCGTTCGATGTGCAGGCCGGCAATGCCGGGCGGCACTTCCAGCAGCCGCGCATCGTCGTCGCCGAGATTGGCGGCGGAGATACGCTGCACCGCCCGCACCGGCCGGTTGCCGGTCATTTCCAGCGCCGCGTACAGCGAAGACCCGATTCCCGCCGGATCGGGCAGCACGCTTGCCGAGAGTGCAGCGCGTTCGATCGCCAGCGGCGTGTCGTTGGCGATGCGCAGGCGCGCCACCCGCGCCACCAGCTCGTTCGACGACAGGCCGAGCACCATCATCTCGTCGGGCGAGGGCGCATAGAGGCCGCGGTCGAGCCAAGCCGAACGCACGGCCATGCCGCGACGCGCCATGTCCTCGGTGAAGGATGTCAGCCGCGACAGCGATTGCTCGACGCGCTCCATGCGCGGCGCGACGAAAGTGCCGGAGCCATGGCGCTGGACGAGAATGCCGCCCTTGACAAGATCCTGCACCGCCTTGCGCACGGTGACGCGCGAAATATCGGCTTTCGTGGCGATGTCACGCTCGGAAGGCAGCGCGTCGCCGGGTCCGATCAGGCCGCGATTGACGGCGTCCTCGATGCTTTTCCTGAGCTGCAGATAGAGCGGCGCGCCGCTTTGCGAGGATTGCTTCAGCGCGGCGAAGATCTGGTCGGCGGCCTCGCTCATCGCGCCGCCTCCGCTCTCGCGAAAATACGAACCGCCATTTGCACGGCGCCACCCAGCGCATCGTCGAGCGGCGACTTCAGCAGCGCCTGGTAGCGCACTGAGAGGCGCGGCGCGTAGAGCGGCGCCAGCCCGCCGAGCAGGCAGAGCGGAGCGCTATCGGAAAGATCGAGCGCGCCGAGTGCTGCCTCGACATCGGTGACCGCCTTGTCGAGGATCCAGTTGGCGACGATGTCGCCTTTTTCGGCATGGTCGAAGACCTTGGGCGCGAAGCCGCCGAAATCGCCCGGCTTGGCATTGGTGGTGAACTCGACCACGTCCTCGGGATTGTTGCGAAAGATGGCGAGCATGGCCTCGGTCAGCGGCGATCCCTGGCGGATGCCATCATAGGCCAGCAGCGTCTGTTCAAGCAGGTCGCGGCCGATGCGAGCGCCACTGCCCTGGTCGCCGACCTGGAAGCCCCAGCCACCAACGGCATGCGACTTGCCGTCCTTGCGCGCCATATAGGCGGTGCCGGTGCCGAGGATGGCCATGGCGCCATCGCCGGACCCAACGGCGCCTTCGAGCGCGATCTCGGCGTCGGTCTCGACGCGGCTGATGCTGAACGGCAGGATCGCTTCGAGCTGCTGCCTGTAGGTGCCGACATTGGCGCCGGCCAGGCCAAGAATGGCCGGCGTTTGCGGGATCAGGTCCGGATCCTCGCCGGCGGCGGCAAAGGCCTGCCTAGCCGCGTCGACGATGTTGGCCCTGGCGCCTGTGAGGTCGGTGCGGATGTTGGCCGCGCCACTCTTGGCGCGGCCGACGACACTGCCGTCCGCAGTCGCCAGGGCCGCCCTGCAGCTGGTGCCGCCGCCATCGATGCCGAGCACGAAATTCACGCGATTTCTCCTCCGGGGGGATAATACCAATAAAATACCAATAGCCAAGAGTTAATTTCCGTTTCAAAAAGATTAAGGCGTATTTTATTGAAAAATCTGGATATTTCGCTGACGAGGCAATTCCGAGACGTCGAATTCGTTAATGCGTGTGGACAAGTGGTATTTTTTTGGTATTGTTTTGTGGATTGGAGGGAACGGTATGGCCGAGAAGCGCACAGA
>NZ_NWQG01000090.1:0-3916 GCF_002529485.1 Mesorhizobium sanjuanii | reverse complement strand
CGGTCGATTCTTCGTGATCTTGCGGCATTTGCCGCGACTGTGTTCAAACAACAACAGATCGCGGAAACCAACCATTAACAATTACTGGTTTGGAACCTGCGGCGTGACCGGCAAGGTAACACCGTTCGTGGCCGGCGGCGTGGTCGAACCCGCCGCGGGCGGCGAAGCCGGAGCGGTTGCCGGGGGCGTCGCCGCGGCATCATTGCCGGAGGGCGGTGCCACGTTGTTGGAGGACGGCGCCGTGGTGCCGGAGGGCGGCGCTGGAGCCGTGGTGCCGGGCAACTGGTCGAGCACGCCCTTGCCTGCGCCATCCGTTGCCGGCACGCGGTCGAGAATGTCGATCGGCTTCTCGCCATAGCGGGCGACGATCGATAATGTCAGTGAGGTGGCGAAGAAAGCCGCTGCCAGGATCGCCGTCGCCCGCGTCAGCGCGTTGGCGGCGCCGCGCGCGGTCATGAAGCCGGATCCGCCGCCGATGCCGAGGCCGCCGCCTTCGGAGCGCTGCAAGAGCACCACGCCGACAAGAGCGAGCACGACCATGAGGTGGACGACGATCAGTACGGTTTCCATAGTTTATCCTGGCAAAGCCTTGCGCGGCCGCGGATACGACCGGTGATTTGGAGGCGGCTCAATACAATGCTTTGACGGCATTTCCAAGCCCGTGGCCGGAATATGGGAAGCAACGCGCCCTTTGCAACGATTTCGCGCAGCCGCGCCGCCCGCTCGAGGTCAGCAAGAGCTCCGGATATTACGAGATATTCCGGTAGGCTTCGGCGATGCCGAGAAAGTCCGCCGCCTTCAGGCTGGCGCCGCCGACCAGCGCGCCATCGACATTCCTGACGCCGAGCAGTTCGACCGCGTTGGAAGGCTTGACCGAGCCGCCATAGAGGATGCGCATCTTGGCCGCGGCACCGCCAAGCTTTTCCGACAGTTTTTCACGGATATGCGCATGCGCTTCGGCGACATCGGCGGCAGTGGGCGTCAGCCCCGTGCCGATCGCCCATACCGGCTCGTAGGCGATGACGGTGTTCGACGCCGTGGCGTCGGGCGGCACCGAGCCGGCAACCTGACGCGACAGCACGTCGAGCGTGGCACCGGCTTCGCGTTCGGCCCTGGTCTCGCCAATACAAACGATGGCCACAAGCCCGGCGCGCCATGCGGCCGACGCCTTGGCCTGAACCGTTGCGTCGTCCTCGCCGCTTTGCTCACGGCGTTCGGAATGGCCGACAATGACGTGGCTGGCGCCGGCATCCTTCAGCATCTCGGCCGAGATGCAGCCGGTATAGGCGCCGCTTTCCTTGGTGTGGCAATCCTCGCCCCCGGCCCGCACCGGCGTGCGCGACAGAATCTCCGCGGCATGCGCAAGCAGCGTCGCCGGAACGCAGACCAGCGCTTCGGTCTCCGCATCGAGCCCGCTCATGAAGCCGTTGCCGATCATCCTGAGTTCGTTGAGCGAGGCGCTGGTGCCGTTCATTTTCCAGTTGCCTGCGACCAGCGGTCGGATTCCTGGCGTCATTGGTTTGCTTCTCCGGGCGATATTCGGCTCATGCTCTCACTACCAAAATCAGGCCACAAAGCAATCGACAGTGGGCCGGAAGGGCGCTATTGCGCTTGTTTCAGACTCGGGCGCAGTGGAAAATGCGCAAAAATCGGAAGTAAACATGCTTGGTACGTTGAGAAGCGCGGCGGGAACCTGGGTCGCGAAACTGTTGCTGTCTCTGCTGGTGTTGAGTTTCCTCGTCTGGGGCGTCTCCGGAGAACTGGCGGGCGGTCTCGCTGGCCACGACTCCGTCGTCACGGTTGGAGGCACCAAAGTGTCGGTCAACGAATACCGTCTCGCCTATGATCGTCAGCTCAGCCTGATGTCGCAGCAGTTCGGCCAGCGCATAACCCACGAGCAGGCGAAGGCGCTCGGTATCGACAATCAGGTGCTGGCGCAACTCGTCTCGGGCGCCGTGCTTGACGAACAGGCTCGCAAGCTCGGACTCGGCCTCTCCAAGGACAGGTTGGCCGAACTCACGCGCGATGATCCGGCGTTCAAGGGACCCGCGGGCCAGTTCGACAGGCGGACCTTCGACTATATGCTGCAACAGGCCGGCATGCGGCCCGAGGACTACCTCAGGAACCGCGCCCAGGTGGCGGTACGCCAGCAGATCGTCGAGGCGGTATCCGATGGTCTCAAGGCCCCGGATGCCTTCTTCAAGGCGGTCGCGCTCTATCGCGGCGAAGACCGCACCATCGACTATGTGACACTGCCGAAATCGCTGGTCGAGCCGATCGAAGCGCCGTCCGACACAGTGCTTTCGGCCTATTTCGAGGAAAACAAGAAAACCTACGCGGCGCCGGAATATCGCAAATTCTCCTATGTCCGGCTCGAACCGCAAGATATCGTGGATTTGAGCGCCGTGAGCGACCAGCAGGTCAGCGACGATTACAACAAGAACAAGGCGCGTTACACCACGCCGGAATTGCGCACCATCGAACAGCTCGTCTTCAAGACGCCCGAAGCCGCCAAGGCCGCGCTCGATTCGCTGCAGACCGGTGCTACCTTCGACAAGATCGTCGTCGCCGAAGGCAAGACGCCTGCCGATACGCTGCTGGGCACGCTGGCCCGGGACAAGATCGCCGACAAGGCGGTGGCGGATGCGGCGTTCGCGCTCAACGTCAATGAAGTCAGCCCGGTCGTGCAAGGCGCCTTCGGCCCGGTGCTGCTGCGCGTCACCGACATCAAGCCCGAAGTGGTGAAGCCGCTGGCCGAAGTGTCCGCCGAGATCCGCAAGGATCTGGCGTTGGGTGAGGCAAACCGCATCCTTCTGGACGTGCATGACAATTACGAAGATATCCGCGCGTCGGGCAGCTCGCTCGCGCAAGCGGCCGACAAGCTGAAACTGAAGGTCGTCACCATTGACGCGATCGATCGCACCGGTCAGCGGCCGGACGGAAGCATCGTCAAGGATCTGCCGGAATCGCCGGAGCTCATCAAGGCCGTGTTCAGCGCCGAACCCGGCACGGAAAATCCGGACCTTACCACCGCCGACAACGGCTTCGTGTTCTACCAGGTGGATGGCATCACGCCGGCCCGCGACCGTACGCTGGAGGAAGTGCGCCAGAAGGTGGTGGCCGACTGGACGGCGGCCGAAACGACCAAGCGGCTCACCGCGAAGGCGGAGGAGCTCGAAAAGCGTCTCAAGGCCGGCGCCACGCTCGATGCGATCGCCGGCGAGCTCAAGCTCGAGAAGCAGACCAAGCGCGGCGTCAAGCGCGAGGCCGACGACGTCGATTTCGGCAAGGAAGGGGCGGCTGCCATGTTCGGCGTCGGCGAAGGCGGGACCGGCCTGATTCCCTCGCCCACCGGTGACGGACAGATCCTGTACAAGGTCGCCGAGGTCTTCGAGCCTGCCGGAGCCGACGCCAGTTCCTTGCCGGACGATGTGCGGAAATCCTTCACGTCAGGCATGTCCGACGATTTGCTCGACCAGTTGGTGGCGCAGTTGCAGACGCAATACGATGTTCGCATCGACCAGACCGCCGTTGCCCAAGCCCTGACCAGATGAGCGCGCTGAAGACCCACATCGCCAAGATCGCCACGGGAACCGCGTTGTCCTTCGAGGAAGCGCGCGAGGCTTTCGACATCATCATGTCGGGCGACGCCACGCCCGGCCAGATCGGCGGCTTCCTGATGGCGCTGCGCGTGCGCGGCGAGACGGTGAGCGAGATTTCCGGCGCCGTCGCCACGATGCGCGCCAAGATGCTGCGCGTCGATGCGCCCGAAGGTGCTATCGACATCGTCGGCACCGGCGGCGACAATTCACATTCGGTCAACATCTCGACCGCATCCGCCTTCGTCATCGCCGCCTGCGGCGTTCCGGTGGCCAAGCACGGCAATCGCGGACTGTCCTCGCAAACTGGCGCCGCC
>NZ_NWQG01000089.1:0-34454 GCF_002529485.1 Mesorhizobium sanjuanii | reverse complement strand
GTGCTGACCGCTCTCGGCGTCAAGATCGACATCCCGCCGGAAACAATCGGGCGCTGCATCCATGAGGCAGGCGTCGGCTTCATGTTCGCGCCGGCGCATCATCCGGCGATGAAGCATGTCGGCCCGACCCGTGTCGAGCTCGGTACGCGCACCATCTTCAACCTGCTTGGCCCGCTGTCCAACCCGGCCGGCGTCAGCAGGCAGATGGTCGGCGTCTTCCTGCCGGAGTGGATCATGCCGGTGGCCGAGACATTGAAGGCGTTGGGCGCCGACCATGCCTGGGTCGCCCATGGCGACGGCTATGACGAGATCACCACCACCGGCGAGACCCAAGTGGCCGAATTGGTCGGCGGCGAGATCCGCAGCTTTACGCTGACCCCGGAAGCCGTTGGGCTGAAGCGCCACACCAAGGATGAGCTGCGCGGCGGCGACGCCGCCTACAACGCCAAGGCCATGCGCGACATGCTGGGCGGCGCTGCCGGCGCCTATCGCGACACGGTGCTGATGAATGCCGGCGCCGGGCTGGTGGTGGCGGGCAAGGCAACCACGCTGGCCGACGGCATGGCGAGTGCCGCGCAAGCCATCGACAGCGGCCGGGCGCTGAAGGTGCTCGACAGGCTGGTCGCGATTTCGAACGGATAGTGGGAATGGCTGATATCCTGCGCAAGATCGAGGCCTACAAGCGCGACGAGATCGCCGCGGCGAAGGCGCGTGTGCCGCTGGCCGAGATCAAGGCGCGGGCGAAGGATGCCGATGCGCCGCGCGGCTTTCTCGCGGCGCTTGAGGCCAGGCGCAAATCCGGGGCTTTCGCGCTGATCGCCGAGATCAAGAAGGCGAGCCCTTCAAAGGGCCTGATCCGCGCCGACTTCGACCCGCCGGCGCTGGCCAAGGCCTATGCGGCAGGTGGTGCTGCCTGCCTTTCCGTGTTGACCGACGCGCCGTCCTTCCAGGGCGCGCCCGGATTTCTCACCAAGGCACGCGCAGCCGTTGATTTGCCGGCACTCCGCAAGGATTTTCTGTTCGATCCGTACCAGGTTTACGAGGCGCGTGCCTGGGGCGCGGATGCCATCCTCGTCATCATGGCCAGCGTCGATGACGGCGTGGCGAGCGAACTCGAAGCGACGGCCTTTGAACTCGGCATGGATGCGCTGGTCGAAGTGCATGACGAAGCTGAGATGGAACGCTCCCTGAAACTGTCGTCGCGGCTGATCGGCATCAACAACCGCAACCTCAGGACGTTCGAAACCAGCATCGAGACCTCGGAGCGGCTGGCCGCGATGGTGCCGGCCGATCGCCTGCTGGTCAGCGAGAGCGGTATCTTTTCACATGACGACTGCCGCAGGCTGGAAAAGAGCGGCATCGGCACTTTCCTTGTCGGCGAGAGCCTGATGCGGCAACAGGACGTGGCCGCTGCGACGCGCCTGCTTTTGACCGGCAAGGCACCGGCTGAGGCAATCTGAGATGACAGCCGCCCTCACCCATCTTGGCGCCCAAGGCGAAGCCAATATGGTCGATGTCGGTGACAAGGTGGAGACGACGCGCACGGCGGTCGCCGAAGGCTTTGTCTCGATGCGGCCGCAAACACTGGAAATGATCCTGGCGGGCAACGCCAAGAAGGGCGACGTGCTCGGCACCGCACGCATCGCCGGCATCATGGCGGCCAAGAAGACGCATGAGCTGGTCCCACTTTGCCATCCGCTGCTGCTGACGAAAGTTTCTGTCGACATCGAGCCGGACCATTCGCTGCCAGGCCTGAAGGTCACGGCGCTGGCCCGCGTCACCGGCAAGACCGGTGTCGAGATGGAGGCACTGACTGCGGCCTCGGTCGCTTGCCTGACGATCTACGACATGGCCAAGGCGGTTGACCGGGCCATGGTGATCTCCGGCATCAGGCTGGTGGAAAAGACCGGCGGCAAGTCCGGCGACTACAAGGCAGGTTCTTAATGGCGCTGGTCCCGGTGACGGAGGCGCTCGAACGCCTCCTTGACGGCGCAACAGTGCTGCCAGGCGAAAGCGTTGCGCTGATGGACGCTGCTGACCGGGTTTTGGCCGAGCCCGTGGTGGCACTCCGCACCCAGCCGCCCTTCAATGCCTCGGCCATGGACGGCTATGCCGTGCGGGCCGCCGACGTCGCATCCGTACCCGCCAGACTTTCGGTGATCGGCATGGCGCCGGCCGGTCGTGGCTTCGAAGGCACTGTCGGTCCGGCGCAGGCCGTGCGTATTTTTACCGGAGCGCCGCTTCCCTCTGGCGCCGACACCATCGTCATCCAGGAGAATGCCAGGAATCTCGGCGGCGGCGACATCGAGGTGATCGAGCCGACCGTGGAAGGACGCAATATCCGCCGTCTGGGGCTCGACTTCTCCAAGGGCGACGTCCTGCTGGAGAAAGGCCGTCTGCTCGATCCGGCGGCTTTGTCGCTGGCGGCGTCGGCCAATCACCCCCGTGTCAGCGTGGTGAAACGGCCGCTGGTCGCCATCATCGCCACCGGCGACGAATTGCTGCCGCCGGGAAGCGAGCTCGGGCCCGACCAGATCATCTCGTCCAATGCCTATGGCGTTGCCGCCGCAGCCCGGTCGGTCGGCGCAAAGGCCCTCGACCTCGGCATCGCCGCGGATCGCAAGGAAGCGATCGCCACTTTGGTGAAAAAGGCGGTCGCGGCCGGCGCGGACGTCATCGTCACGCTCGGCGGGGCTTCGGTCGGCGATCACGACCTCGTCCATGACGTGTTGACCGGCGAAGGCATGACGCTCGATTTCTGGAAGATCGCCATGCGCCCCGGCAAGCCGCTGATGTTCGGGCGGCTGGGTGATGTCAGATGCATCGGCCTGCCCGGCAACCCGGTGGCGAGCCTCGTCTGCACGCAGCTCTTCCTGAAGCCGCTGCTGGCGCGGCTCGGCGGGCGTTCGTACCGGCAGGACATACGCGAGGCGCGGCTCGGCGCTGCTATGCCGGCGAACGATCTCAGGCAGGATTATGTGCGCACCGTGGTGACCGAAGAAGCCGGCACACTCACGGCCACGCCGTTCGGCATCCAGGATTCCTCGATGCTCAGAATGCTGGCCGACGCCAATGCGCTGATCGTGCGTGAGCCCTTCGCTTCCGCCGCCGCCGCAGGCGCTGCCTGCAGCGTGCTGATGCTACGCTGAACAAAACGTCAACACATTCATTAAACTTTAAACGGTTGCGGAACACAACTGGAACAGATAGTGTTTGTTCTGGGTTTGTTTTTTCCGATTCTGTTTGGGGGCCGCGATGCTGACACGCAAACAACATGAACTGCTTATGTTCATCCACGAAAGGCTGAAGGAAAGCGGCATTCCGCCCTCATTCGATGAGATGAAGGAAGCGCTCGATCTCGCCTCCAAATCCGGAATCCATCGGCTGATCACTGCGCTTGAGGAACGCGGCTTCATTCGCCGGCTGCCGAATCGCGCTCGAGCGCTGGAGGTGCTGCGTCTTCCCGACTCGATTGCCCCTGGCCTCAATGCGGCGCGCAAATTCTCGCCAAGCGTCATTCAGGGCAGCCTTGGCCAAAACAATTCCGGGCAGGGCAACCTCGGACGGCAGATCAAGCCGGCGCTATCCCGAATGGCTTCTGCCGGCAACAATGACGACGCCGTTGCCGCGGTGTCCATTCCGGTGATGGGCCGCATCGCCGCCGGCGTGCCGATCGACGCCATCCAGCACCAGACGCACTCCATCTCGGTACCGCCGGACATGATTACAGGCGGCGCGCACTACGCGCTCGAGGTCAAGGGCGATTCGATGATCGAGGCCGGCATTTTCGACGGCGACACGGTCATCATCCGCAATGCCGACACCGCCCAGCCTGGCGAGATCGTCGTGGCGCTGGTCGACGAGGAAGAAGCGACGCTGAAGCGGTTCCGCCGCAAGGGCGCTTCGATCGCGCTCGAAGCCGCCAACCCTGCCTATGAGACGCGCATTTTCGGACCGGATCGGGTCAAGGTGCAAGGCAAGCTCGTCGGTTTGATCCGGCGTTACTGAACCACAGGCTGCCTGGGTTTCTCGGGCTTGCGGTATGGCGGCAGCCCCCTCGCCTCGCGCGAAAACTTTCGCTGGGTATGCCAGGGCCGATATGGCGCTTCGACGGCGAAGCGGATTTCTGCACGCATGGTCGCCGATTGCGGGTTGAAGAAGATGGCGGCACTGCCGGCGCGGGCAAGCTGCCGTTTGGTGACGACAAGGATCAGCGGATTGCGGCAGGGATCGTAGGTGGTGGCATCGTCGATGACGATCAGATCGGCAAAGGCGCAGGCTGGCCGGGCGGTCTTGCGGTCGTCGGCGAGCGCGACGATAGCACCCGACGGATGCCGGGCTATGCACAGGCCTTCTGTGCAGTAGAAAGGCGCACCGGGCGGCAGCTGGGCTGGATCGGTTATGTCAAACTGCACGTCGCCCTTCTCGAAGGTCTCCGGCTCGACGATGGTTTCGGACACCAGCGCATGCTTCCAGTTGTCGGTGGTGAACACGTTCGAACGCACCCGGTTGAGGGCAAGTTCGCCGTTCCCGATCGGCAGCGCCACCAGATGCCCGTCCTCCGAGATCAGGACGTCGGGCGTGCGTGTGTGGGAAATCGTCAGCAGTCCGGCGAGCGCGAAAGGGAGCGCCGCGAGCCGTAGCCGGGTTGTCGCCATGGTCGCTATGACAAGGGCGATCGTCACCAGCAGGACGGACTGACGCGAAATCAGCCCGACCGCATCGATTGGCGAGCGCTGCGATATCCAGCCGGACAGGGCAATCATCGCCGTCAGCCCCTTGCCCATCACATAGAGGAACGGGCCGTCGGCGCCGAACGGCATCGCCAGCGCGCTGAGGACCGCGAAAGGCATGACCACCAGCGAGACGATCGGCATGACGGCCAGGTTGGCGAACAGGCTGAGCGGCGAGACGCGCTGGAAGTGCCATATGGCGAAAAGCGCGGTGGCGCCGCCGGCGATGATGGATGTCATGGCGAGGCCACCCATCGCAGCCAGGAATTTTCGCGTGACGAAGCCAGGCAGCGATCGTCGTGGCGGTGGCGTGGTGATCCTGCCTGCACGGTAATCGGACCAGCCGGCATAGGCGCCGACGAGCGCGGCGGTCGCGGCAAACGACATCTGGAAGCTCGGGCCGACCACCTCGTGCGGCGACACCAGGATGACGGCAATCGCCGAAATCGCCAGATTGCGCATGGTGAGTGCTGCCCGGTCGAACAGCACCGCGGTCAGCATCACCGCCAGCATGATGAAACTGCGCTCGGCCGCAACGACGACGCCTGAAATGACGAGGTAGGCCGCGATCGAGAAGAGCGCGGCTGCGGCCGCATATTTCTTGATCGGCCGGCGCGATGAGAAATCGGGAAACAGCGCAAAGGCGCCGCGCAGCAGCGCCATCACCGTACCCGCGACCAGCGCCATGTGCAGCCCCGAGATGGAGATGATGTGGTAGATGCCGGTGCGCCGCATCGCCTCGTTGATCGCTTCGGGAATGCCGGCGCGCACGCCGACGATCAGGGCAGCCGCGATCTCGCCCTCGGCGCCGCCGACTTGATCGCGAATATGGTCCGCGATGCTCTCGCGTGCGTTCTCGACCGCCGACGAAAGGCGTGCGGCAAGCGGGGCGACATCAAGCGGCTTGCCATCCGTGCGGACAAGTTTCGGCGTGCCCAGGAAAAAACCGCTGGCGCCGATGCCGGCGAAATAGCTTTCAAAGGAGAAATCATAGCTGTCCGGCCGCACCGGGCCGGTTGGCGGCAGCAGCCTGGCATAGCCGGTCACCAAGGATCCGGCGCTCATGCCGGCCGGTATTTTCGACGCCGAAATGCGAACCCGTTGCGGGGCATAGCGCAGCGTCGGCCGGGCAGTCGAGATCACGTCGATGGTCAGCCGGACGCGGCCATTCGCCATCTGGTCGAGGCTGACGACACGGCCGGTCAGCCGCGTCGGGATTTCCGAACCGAGCATCGGCGTTGCGACGCGCCAGGTCTCGACCTTGGCGGCGAGCACGCCGAGCGCGCACAACAGCGCCGCCACGAAGCACAGATGCGTCTTGCGCCATGACCGCGAGACGGCCGCGCACAAAGCCATCAGGACCACGACGGCGATGGGTTGCCCAAAGCCCGGTTCCACGGCAAGCGAGAAATAGAAGATCACCCCGATTGCGAGGAAAACCGGCACCAGCAGGAAGGCGATGCCCCGGTCGATTTCCAGGCTGGCCGCCGAGACCACGGCGTTGCGAATGCTGGATGGCGAAAGGCGGCGAAACTGCCTGCCAAGGCGGGCCGCGGTGCTGACAGTCGGGACTGGTGCCGTCGACGGGCCATGTGACGGCAAGGGTGGGATATCGACGCGCGGTGGCGAAGCCGGCGCCGGCAGAACGGGAACCGATGCGGCAAACAACAACCGTTCGCTGACGCCGCTGACTGCGTCCTCGCTCTCGTTCGTGCCCCGGCCTCGTCCAGCCATCGGGTCTGCCCCTTGCGCCCTTGACCTCCTATGCTACATGAACGCGCAACGCGCGAAAGTCCGCGCAATCACATCCGCACCTGCGCCTGCCCTGGGTCCCTTCCTTCAGCGATGGCTTTCGGCGACAAGGTAACCCGCCGTAATTTCGGCGTCGATTTGCGATCCTCGGCCGGCTTCAATCTAACGACACCAGAGCCGTGCCGGATAAGATCCGGCGCGGACAAAGCGAAACTGAAAAAAAAGACACTGCATCCCTTGTTCACCCGAGCATCGACGTCTTTTTTTGGGGTCCGCTTCGTCTCGTCGATGGGAACGAGCAAGTAGCGCCGCTTTCCGACCTCATCACCTCTAAGCGCGAACGTCTGGTGTGATGCCCGATGCGCGCTGGTGGGGCATCCCGCTGTTACATCGCGGTGACAAAAGCACCGCCACGGTGGCGTCACCCGGTTACCAAGGGCAGGAAATATCTCCGGCCTTCTGGGAGTGGTGTGTGTCAGCGTCCCCAGAGGCTGCGTGGGCGTGTCGCCGGTTGGCTGTTAGCGCGACGACTGGATCGCTCCACGCCTCGCAAGCGGGATAGCGAAATCTCGAGAAGGCAAGGTCAAGCTGCGTTCTCCGTTCTGAATCGGCGACGGGCGGCAGCTGGGAGAGATGGATGCCATGCAGGTTGGGCGTTTGGAAGTTGGCGGGGCATGGGTGCAAGGCAGCCCGCGTGCACCCGCCTGGCCGGGCGGTGCAATGACTGCGCAGCGCCGCCTCGCAGCGATCCTGGCTTGCGACGTGGTCGGCTATTCGCGGCTGATGGAGCGCGACGAGCGCGGCACGCTCGAGCGGCTCAAGACATACCGCAAGGACCTCCTCGAACCACTGGTCTCCGAGCATCAGGGCCGGATCGTCAAGCTCACCGGCGACGGCATGCTGTGCGAGTTCGCGAGCGTCGTCAACGCGGTGACCTCGGCGATGTCGATCCAGCAGGCTTTGGCAGAACACGAGGCGGAGACGCCCGAGGAGGAGCGGATTCGCTTCCGCATCGGCATCAATCTCGGCGACGTGGTCTGCGAGGAGGACGGCGACCTCTACGGCGACGGTGTCAACATCGCCGTCCGCCTCGAAAGCATCGCCGATCCCGGCGCTGTGGTTGTCTCGGGCACCGCCTACGACCACCTTCAGGGCAAGCTCGACGGCGGCTTCACGCCGCTTGGCGACCTGCGCCTCAAGAACATCGAGCGGCCTGTGCGCGCCTATCGCGTCGAGACCGACGCCAGCGTCTCGGTGGCTGCACCGCCTCCCCTGCCCGCGAAACCCTCGATCGCGGTTCTGCCTTTCACCAACATGAGCGGCGACCCCGACCAGGAATACTTCGCCGACGGACTGGTGGAGGACATCATCACGGGATTGAGTCGGGTGAACTCCTTCTTCGTGATCGCCCGCAACTCGTCCTTCACCTACAAGGGCCGAGCGGTGGACCTGCGCCAGGTCGGGCGCGAGTTGGGCGTCCGCTACGTGCTCGAAGGTAGCATCCGCAGAGCAGGATCTCGGGTGCGTATCAGTGGGCAGCTGGTGGACGCGATCAGTGGGCACCATGTCTGGACCGACCGCTTCGAGGGCGACGTGAGCGACATCTTCGACCTGCAGGACAAGGTGACCGAGAGCGTCGTCGGTGCGGTCGAGCCGAGCATCAGGCTCGAGGAGATCAAGCAAGCGCGCATGAAGCCGACCGACTACATCGGTGCCTACGACCTCTACCTTCGTGCGCTGCCGCGCTTCTACAGTATGACGCGCGACGGCTTCGCCGACGTGCGTGGGCTGACCAATGAGGCGCTCAGCATCGACCCGGGATTCACCCTGGCGAAGGCACTCGGCGCCTATATTCGCAGCCTGTCCGTGAGTCAGTGCTGGCACGAGCCCGACGATACCCGCGTCGCCGTGCGCATGGCCCGCGAGGTGCTGGCGGACGCGCGAGACGACCCGACAAGCTTGCGTTTCGCCGCGCAGGTGATCGCCTACAGCGCCAAGGATTACGAGACGGCGCTGGACACGATCGAACGGTCCCTGCTCATCAACCCCAATTCGGCGCAGGGCTATACGGGCAGCGGCTGGGTGAACGCCCATTCCGGCCGCCCCCTCGTCGCGATCGAGCATTTCCACAGGGCAATGCGGCTGAGCCCGGTCGACCCCGAGAAGGGCATTGCGCTCTCCGGCATCGGGATGAGCTACCTGATGCTCGAACGCTACGAGGAGGCGCTGGCTTGGGGAGAACGAGCGCTGCGCGAGATGCCGAATTACGGCTCCTCGCACAGGGTGGTGATCATGGCACTCGTCAAACTCAATCGGCTGGATGAAGCGCAGGCGGCGGCGCGGCGGCTGATGGAGGCGTTCCCGACCTACACGCTCGGCCTGCAGAGGCAGATCAACCCGTGGCGGGACAAGGTGTTCGCCGAGCGCTACGTCGAGGCGCTGGGTATTGCCGGCGTGCCGGAGTGATCGTCGCGTTTGCAAAGACGCCCTCTCCTGCGCGTCACGTCCGGTCAGGCCACGTCCCTTGACCCGACGTCACTTCCGGAAGGATAGCTCTCTGGCCGGCTTGTCCGAGGACTGAGCGCGTAGCGAGTTCTACTGTATTGGCTGACGCCGCTGACTGCGTCCTCGCCCTCGTCCGCACCCCGGCCTCGTCCAGCCATCGGGTCTGCCCCTTGCGCCCTTGACCTCCTATGCTACATGAACGCGCAACGCGCGAAAGTCCGCGCAATCACATCCGCTCCTGCGTGTTCGCCCCGAGAGTTTCATGCCCGACAAAGTCGTCACCCGTTTTGCGCCCTCGCCCACCGGCTACCTGCACATTGGCGGGGCGCGGACGGCGCTGTTCAACTGGCTGTATTCGAAGCATACCGGCGGTGTGATGCTGCTGCGCATCGAGGACACCGACCGCGAGCGGTCGACGGATGCGGCGACAGCGGCCATTCTCGACGGGCTTTCATGGCTCGGCCTCACCTGGGACGGCGAGCCTGTCTCGCAGTTCGAGCGCGCGCCGCGCCATCGCGAGGTGGCCGAGGAGCTGGTGCGCATGGGCAAGGCCTACTATTGCTACGCGACGCCGGCAGAGCTCGAGGCGATGCGCGAGGCGGCCCGGGCCAAGGGGCTCCCTCCCCGCTATGACGGCCGCTGGCGCGACCGCGACCCGTCGGAGGCGCCGGCCGGCGCCAAGGGCGCCATCCGCATCAAGGCGCCGACCGAGGGCGAGACGGTGGTGCACGACCGCGTGCAGGGCGAGGTGCGCTTTCCCAACAAGGATCTCGACGATTTCATCATTCTGCGCTCGGACGGCAATCCGACCTATATGCATGCCGTCGTCGTCGACGACCATGACATGGGCGTCACCCACATCATCCGCGGCGACGACCATCTGACCAACGCCGCCCGCCAGACTGTGATCTACCGTGCCATGGGCTGGGACGTGCCGTCGATGTCGCATATCCCGCTGATCCATGGCGCCGACGGCGCCAAGCTGTCGAAGCGGCACGGTGCGCTCGGCGTCGAGGCCTATCGCGCCATGGGCTATCTGCCCGAGGCGCTGCTGAACTATCTGGCGCGGCTGGGCTGGAGCCATGGCGACGACGAGGTGATGTCGATCAAGGACATGATCGCCTGGTTCGATATCGGTGACGTCAACAAGGGTGCGGCGCGTTTCGACTTCGCCAAGCTCGAGGCTTTGAACGGCGTGCACATGCGCCGCATGAGCGACGCCGACCTATTCGAGATCTTCATCGCCACGCTGCCCTATCTCGAAGGTGGTCCGGCGATCGCCGAGCGTCTCGACGACCGGCGCAAGGCGCAGTTGCTTGCCGCCTTGCCGGGCCTGAAGGAGCGTGCCAAGACCCTGGTGGAACTTGTCGACGGTGCTGGCTTCCTGTTCACCGAGCGGCCGCTGCCGATCGACGAGAAGGCCGCAGCACTGCTCGCTGGCGAGGCGCGCGACGTCTTGCGCGGCGCCCGCGACGCGCTGAAGGCGGTTTCAGTCGACTGGACCGCCGCAGCGGCCGAAGCGGCGATCCGCGACTATGCGCTGGCCGGCGGCTATAAACTGGGCACTGTGGCTCAACCGTTGCGGGCAGCGCTTACCGGTAAAAGCACCTCGCCCGGCGTGTTCGACGTACTTGCCGTGCTCGGCCGCGAGGAGAGCTTGGCGCGTATAGCGGATCAAATCGATTAGGAGCAAACTGGCCCAAGAAGATTGGCATTGAAAGGCGCGTTTCGCAGTGCAACATTAGACTTGGCCCAATCTGGCACGCACCCCTCCATAATGCGGTGGCGAATACGCGCATTTCCGGTGATTTCGACGTGTCGCTTTGCAGAATTTTGCCTTTGCCGGCATGAGGAAACAAAAAGGAGTTTGCAATGACCGAAGCTGCGACAAAACTGGAATTCGGTGGCAGAGACCACCCGTCGACGGCGAAGCTGGAGCTCGGCGGCAAGACTCATGAATTCAAGGTGCGAAGCGGTTCGGTCGGGCCCGACGTCATCGACATCGGCGCGCTCTACAGCACCACCGGCGCCTTCACCTACGATCCCGGCTTCACCTCGACGGCAAGCTGCGAGTCGGAAATCACCTTCATCGACGGCGATGCCGGCATCCTGTTGCATCGCGGTTACCCGATCGATCAGCTGGCCGAACATGGCGATTTTCTCGAAGTCTGCTACCTCCTGCTCTACGGCGAATTGCCGACCAAGGCGCAGAAGGACGATTTCGACTACCGGGTGACGCGTCACACCATGGTGCACGAGCAGATGTCGCGCTTTTTCACCGGCTTTCGCCGCGACGCGCATCCGATGGCGGTAATGTGCGGCGTGGTCGGCGCGCTGTCGGCCTTCTATCACGACTCCACCGACATCTCGGACCCGTACCAGCGCATGGTCGCCTCGATGCGGCTGATCGCCAAGATGCCGACGATCGCGGCGATGGCTTACAAGTACCACATCGGCCAGCCCTTCATCTACCCGAAGAACGAGCTGAATTTCGCGGCCAACTTCCTGCATATGTGCTTTGCGGTGCCCTGCGAGGAATACAAGATCAATCCTGTGCTGGCGCGCGCCATGGAGCGGATCTTCATCCTGCACGCCGATCACGAGCAGAATGCCTCGACTTCGACCGTGCGCCTCGCCGGCTCGTCGGGCGCCAACCCGTTCGCCTGCATCGCGGCCGGCATCGCCTGCCTGTGGGGCCCGGCGCATGGCGGCGCCAACGAGGCGGCTCTGAACATGCTGGGCGAAATCGGCCATGTCGACCACATCCCGGAATTCATCGCCCGCGCCAAGGACAAGAACGATCCGTTCCGGCTGATGGGCTTCGGTCACCGCGTCTACAAGAACTACGATCCGCGCGCCAAGATCATGCAGAAGACGGCGCATGAGGTGCTGGGCGAACTCGGCATCAAGGACGATCCGTTGCTCGACATCGCCATGGAACTGGAAAAGATCGCGCTGACCGATTCCTATTTCATCGAGAAGAAGCTTTATCCGAACGTCGACTTCTATTCCGGCATCACGCTGAAGGCGCTGGGCTTCCCCACCACCATGTTCACCGTGCTGTTCGCGGTCGCCCGCACCGTGGGCTGGATCGCACAGTGGAAGGAAATGATCGAGGATCCGCACCAGAAGATCGGCCGTCCGCGCCAGCTCTACACCGGTGCGCCGGAACGCGACTACGTGCCGATAGCGAAGCGCTGATCAGGGCCGAAGGTCTAGGAAAAAGCGCCCTTTGTGGCGCTTTTTTTATTTGATGTGGTTGAGAACGACATCCGCCGCGATATCGCCGGACGGCCTGGCAGTGGCCATGCGTCTGCTCACCTCGGCAAAACCGTCCTTCTGCCAGGCGCGATAGGCCGTGTCGGAAAACAGCGCTTCCAGTTGCCGCGCCAGATAGGCCGGCCGCACATATTCATTGTAGTGCTCGGTCACCACCGGCTGGTCCACGATGAGATTGGGCAAGGCAGCACTCCATACGGTGATCAGGCGCTGAGCCAGCCGCATGACCGGATCAAGCCGGTAGCACGAGATCATTGGCACGCCCGACAGCGCCAGTTCCAGCGACACCGTTCCCGATGCGATCAGCGCCGCATCGGCCTTGCCAAAGGCCTGCCATTTGCGTTCGGAATCAAGGATGATCTCCGGTTTTTCGTCCCAGCTTGCGACCGCGGCCCTGACCAGGTCGGCGACGTGCGGCACCGTCGGCAAAAGCACGCGCAAGCGGTGCCCCCGCGCGCGCAGGATCGAGATTGTCTTGCCGAACGGGCCGGCCAGCCGCCGCACCTCGCCGCCGCGCGAACCGGGCAGCACAAGCAGCGTTTTCACTCGATCCCCGGACAGGTCGCGTGGCAATCCTTGCGCCCTGGCGGCGGCGAGCACGCCCGGATCATGCGTGAGACGATGACCGACATAGGTGCCCGGCGGACCGCCCAGGCGAGCGAGTTCCTTCGCCTCGAAAGGCAGGATGCAAAGGATGTGGTCGACATACGGTCTCATCGCCACCGCCCTGCCCGGCCGCCATGCCCACACGCTCGGGCAGACATAGTGGACGATCGGGATCGTCGGATCGGCGGCACGCACCTTCCTTGCCACGCGCAGCGAGAAATCCGGACTGTCGATCGTGATCAGGCAGTCGGGCTTTTCACCCGCGACCGCATCGGCGGTCTGGCCGATCCGCCGCATCAGGCGCGGCAGGTCGCGCAGGACGGCGCTGAAGCCCATCAGCGCGATCTCGCTGCCCTCGAACAGCGGCGTAAGACCGAGGGCCTGCAGATGGCGTCCGCCAATGCCGACAAGCTTGACCTCGCGGCCGGTCGCGCGCTTGAGCGCCTGCACGAGATCGGCGCCGAGCAGGTCGCCGGATTCTTCGCCGGCGACGATGGCGATCTTCAGCGGCCGGTCATTCGCCATGCGCCGGCTCCGTGGCAGGCAGGCCGATCACGAACAGGCCGAGTGCGTCGGCGCGCGCGACGACGACGGGACCTTCCAGAACCAGGGAGCGGCCGGCCTCGATGGCAATGCCGGCAAGGCCGGCGGCATACGCCGCCTCGATCGTCTGCGGGCCGATGGAGGGCAGATCGGCGCGTAACTCCTGGCCCGGCTTGGCGCATTTGACCAGCACACCGCGCGCCTTGCCGGCCAGCCTGCCATGGCCGCGCAGCTCTCTTGTCCGTTCAAGCAGCCCGCTGGTGCCTTCGATGCCTTCAAGCGCAATGGCGCGGCCACCGACCGCGACGGCCGCCTGGCCGATATCAAGCGCGCCGATTGCCTTTGCCGCCGCGCGAGCCGCCTCGATGTCGCGCCAGTCGGATTTCCGCGGCGTTGCCCTGGTCAGCGGGCCTTCGGCCGCAACCAGATCCGGCACGACCTCGTGAGCGCCAACAACCTTGACGCCGCGCGCTTCCAGAGCCCGCGTCAGGATCTTCAGCAGCCCGTCGTCGCCGCGGGCCAGCGCCATGACCACCGAAGGCACCACGGCCAGCAAACCGAGGCTCGGGCGCATGTCAGTCAGCCTCGGCCGGCGCCTGATCTCGCCGGCGAGGACAAGATGGCTGATTCGTCGCCGCTTCAGCAGCGCAGCCAGCGAACCGATATCTTCCAGAGCGAGGCTTTCATGCTCGTAGCCTTCAAGGTCGGACTTGCGGTCGACCTCACCCTCGATCTGGATGATGACCGGCGGATAGCCCTGCCCGGTCAGGCCGACGGCCACTTCGACCGGGAGACTGCCGCCACCGGCGATGATGCCGAACCTGGCGCTAGGCGCGAGATCAAGGCCCGACGGCGAGGCCTCAGTCCTCGTCATCGGCCCTTAGTCTTCGTCATCGCCGCCGTCATCGTCACCGGCCTTGAGCGAGGGGACGGCGTAATGCCGCTTGCCGCGGCTGGCAATGAAATCGACGATCTTCATGGCGGTCGGCGAGGAAGCGAATTCCGCCTTGGCGAACTCGATGTTCTCGCCGACGGTTCGGGAGCGATCGAAGATCGTCCTGTAGGCCTTGCGCAGCATATGGATCTCGGAGCGCGGCAGGCCGGCGCGTTTCAAACCGATGATGTTGAGGCCGCGAAGGCTGGCGCGGTTGCCGACGGCTATGGCGTAGGGGATGACATCACCGACGATTGCCGAGCAGCCGCCCAGAAAGGCGTTGTCGCCGACGCGGACAAATTGATGAAGGGCGGTGAGGCCACCGATATAGACATTGTCGCCGATCTCGCAATGGCCGCCCAGCGTTGCCTGATTGGCGAAGGTGGCGTTCCTGCCGACGACGCAGTCATGGGCGATATGGGCATAGGCAAGGAAGTTGCCGTTGTCGCCGATTGTCGTCTCGCCGCGGCTGGAATCGGTGCCGAGATGCATGGTCACGCCTTCGCGGATCGTGCAGTTCTCGCCGATGACCAGCGTGGTTCGGCCGCCCTTGTGCTTGGTGTTCTGCGGCGGCCCGCCCAGTATCGCCATCGGATAGACCTTGGTCGAGGCGCCGATCGTGGTGGCGCCCAGCACCGAGACGTGGCCGACCAGTTCGACACGGTCGCCGATCACCGCGTCGGCGCTGACATGACAGAAGGGGCCGATGCGGACGCCTTCGCCGATCTTGGCGCCCGCCTCGATGACCGAAGATGGATGGATGACTGTCTGGATTTTCATAAGCATTCGATCGTCAATCGCTGGTGACCATCATCGCCGAGATCTCAGCCTCAGCGGCCTTGACGCCGTCGACCAGAGCCTCGCAAGCGAATTTGAGCAGGTTGCCGCGTTTCTTGATTTTCTTGACATGGATTTTCAACTGGTCGCCGGGAACGACCGGCTTGCGGAATTTGGCATTGTCGATGGTCAGGAAATAGACCAGCGATGGCTTTTCGGCGGCAAGGCTGCGGATGCAGATGGCGCCGGCCGTCTGGGCCATGGCCTCGACGATCAGCACGCCGGGCATGACCGGCTGGTCCGGGAAATGCCCTTGGAAATGCGGCTCGTTTATGGTCACGTTCTTGATGCCGGTGGCGGACTCGTCGCCATCGATGTCGATGATGCGGTCGATCATCAGGAACGGATAGCGATGCGGCAGGAGCTTCATCAGCCCCAATATGTCGACCGCTTCGAGCGTCGTCGCCGCGTCCATTTCAGCCATTTCCCCCCTCGCCCGATTTCCGCGCCCTTGCCAGTCTTCGCAGGGCCGCGATCTCCCGCATGGCTTCCGCCATCGGCTGTGCTGGGTAGCCCCCCCAGATCTCGCCCGCCGGAACGTTGCTCATGAACCCACTTCTTGCAGCAAGCTTGGCTCCTGTGCCGATGGTCAGGTGGTCCGCAAGGCCGACGCCGCCACCCATGGTGACGTTGTCGCCCACCGTTACGGAACCGGAAATACCGGAAAGTCCGGCTATTATGCAATTGCGGCCGATGCGGACGTTATGAGCGATCTGCACCAGATTGTCGATCTTGGTGCCTTGGCCGATGATCGTGTCGGACATGGCGCCACGGTCGACCGTGGTGTTCGAGCCGATCTCGACGTCGTCCTGGATGACGACGCGGCCGATTTGCGGAACGCGCTCCGGCCCCTTGGCGCCGGCCACAAAGCCAAAACCGTCCTGGCCGATGCGGGCGCCACCGTGGATGATGACGCGGTTGCCAATCAATGCATACTGGACGCTGGCGCCGGGACCGACATAGCCGTCGCGGCCGATCTGGCAGGAGTAGCCGATGACGGCATGGGGAGCGACGACCGTTCCGCTCCCGATCGAGACCCGCGGCCCGATCACCGCGCCGGCCTCGATCACTGCGCCAGCCTCGATATGAGCGGTTGCATCGACATGGGCGTGCGGCGAGATGCCGGTTTCGCCCGTCATCGGCCCCGGTGTCGCGGCTGTCGGGAAAAGCAAGCGTCCGACCATCGCGAAAGCCTGCTGCGGGCGCGGATGAACCAGAACCGCAACGCCCGCCGGCGCCTTGCTGGCGAATTCGGTGGGGCAGAGAACGGCGGCAGCCTTCAGCGACTGCATCAGCGCGAAGTTGCGCCTGCCGTCGACGAAAACGAGCGCGTGCTCGCCACCCTCGTTTGCCGGCGCCAAGGCCGCGATCGATATATGGGACTGACTGGAATCGGCAAGCACCGCGCCGGTCAGATTCGCGACTTCGCCGGCCGTATACCGGCGTGAGGGCGCGAAGAACACCGGATCGGTCATTCCAGAAGCAATATCCAGCTAGTGCACGACCCCGAAAACCGGAACCGGTCTTCGGAAGGATCATGCGTAAAAACAAAGTGCTACAGCGTCCTTTGCGCGCTTGGCGCTGTAGTGTCGGATCACTTTCTTCCGGGCCGCAACGACCCGGAAGCACCGTCCCCGCGGATCAGAAGCGGGTCGATATGCCGAAGTTGAATTCCTGCACGTCGTCGGTCGATTCTTTCTTGACCGGGATCGCGTAGTCGATGCGGATCGGGCCGAAGGGCGACGCCCACATCAGGCCGACGCCGACCGAGGCGCGCCATTCCATGTCAGTCGAGACCTGTGTGAATCCCGTTTCGTTGATCTTGCTGCCATAGAGCGTAGCGGCATCGGCAAATACAGCGCCGCGAAGGCCGAAACTCTCCGGAATGACCGGCAGCGGGAACTGTGCTTCCGCCGAAGCGTTGAAATAGGTGGTGCCGCCGAGATGATCGCCAGTAATGGCGTCCGCAGGACCGATGCCGCCATAGGCAAAGCCGCGGATCATCCGGTCGCTGCTCTGGAACTGATCGAAGATGCGCAGGTCGCCGCCGCCATAACCCTGGACATGACCAGCGCCGCCCGAAATGAGGCCGACCAGATCGAGTTGCTCCGACAGCGTCTGATAATAGCTGCCGCGCGCCGTGACCTTGACGTATTTGGCGTCGCCGCCGAGACCGGCGAACTCCGTGCTGACATTGGCAAAGATGCCGTCATGCGGGTTCTTCATGTCGTCGATGGTGTTGTAGACCAGGCCGAGGCTGACCGATGACTTGATCCACGGGCTCTGCGCGATGCCATCCAGGATTGCCTGGGAGACGTTGCATCCGCTGGCAGGATCATAATCTCCCGCGTCGTCCTTGCAACCGTCGTCGAGATCATACTTCTCCTGCGAGAGATTGTACGCAAGCTGGGTCGAGATATTGTCGGTGATCGGCAGGCCGAAGCGAATCGTTCCCCCCAGCGTCTCGCTGTTATAATCGTCATATTCCCTGGTCCGCTGGTAGATATCGAAACCGGCGGCGATGCGCCGTCCAAGGAAATACGGCTCGGTGAAGGAGAGGCTGTAGTCGCGCGAATTCTTGCCGCCGCCGGCCGACAGCTTGATGAACTGGCCGCGGCCGAGGAAGTTGCGCTCGGTGATCGACCCTTCGACGGACGGGCCTGCCGTGTCGCCGCCTGTCGAATAACCGGCGCCGACCGAGAACTCGCCGGTCGATTTCTCGACCACGTCGACCACGAGCACGACCTGGTCAGGCTGCGAGCCCGGCACGGTCGAAACATCGACTTTCTGAAAATAATCGAGCGCTTCCAGCCGTTTCTTCGCGCGCTGGATCAGAACCTGATTGAAGGCATCGCCCTCGCTCACGTCGAATTCGCGGCGAATGACGTAGTCGCGCGTCCGATCGTTGCCGCGGATCTCGATGCGCTCGACATAGGCCTTGGTGCCTTGGTCGATCGTATAGACGACCGAAATGGTGTGGTTCTCGAAATTGCGGTCGCCGCGCGGCGTCACCTGGGCGAAGGCATAGCCCGAGCCGGCGACCTTCTCGGTCAGCGCGATGATTGTGTCTTCGACATTCTTGGCGTTGTAGACGTCGCCCTTGTGGGTCTCGACCACGGATTCGAGGGACTTGCCGTCGACCTCGGGAATCGTGCTCTCGACGCTGACGTCGCCGAATGTGTAGCGGTCGCCTTCCTGCACGGTGATGGTCACCGTGTATTTGTTGGTGGCGTTGTCGAGTTCGCCAACCGCCGAAACGACCTGGAAGTCAGCATAGCCGTGATTGTAGTAGAAGCGACGCAGCAGCTCCTGGTCGGCGTTCAGCTTATCCTCGTCATAGACGTCGTCGCGCAACACGAAGGAAAGCCAGGTCGAGCGTTTGGTGTTGATCACGTCCGACAACCGGCGGCTTGAATAGGCGCTGTTGCCGACGAAATTGATCGCCGCGATCTGGGTGCGGTCGCCTTCGTTGATGTTGAAGACCACGTTCACGCGGTTGTCGCCGAGATCCATGATCTGAGTGGTCACGGCGGCGTCGTCACGGCCAATGCGCCTATAGGCGGCCTTGACCGCCTCGACGTCGGCATCGAGCGTCGCCTGCGAGAACGTTCCGCGCGGCTTCAACTGGACCGCCATCGCGAGGGCGTTGTCCTTGAGCTTCTTGTTGCCCTGGAAAAGCACCTGGTTGACGACCTGATACTCGGAAACCTTGATGACCAGCGCCGAACCGACCTGGTTGATCTGGACGTCGGAGAACAGGCCGGTGCCGAACAGCGCCTTCACGGCATCGTCGATGTCGGAGCTGGAAAACGCCTTGCCGGGCTTGATCGAGACGTAGTTGCGGATGGTGTCGGCATCGACACGCTGATTGCCGCTGACTTCAACTCTCGAAACAACAGCGGCCTCGGCGGCCGATGTGGCAACGAACTGCACTGCGAGCGCACCTGGCACGACCAGGGCGGCGGACAAGGCCACCGCGGACGCGGCGCTCAGAAACTTGGATGCTGCCTTCATCGGGCTTTTGTACCTTTTCTCGTAGTCCCCACGGCGAGAAAACCGGACGTGCGGTAATTTCTCCTACCGTATTAACCGGATTTTCCCTACACGCAAGGCTTCTGGTTAATTTGTAATTACTTAACCTTGGGGCGTGGCTTTCGCGTCACGCCAACCCCCGTGCATGGTAAACGGCGTCTCAACATCGGTGGTGCCGAAGCCAGATTTCTTCATGATTTCAGCATCCAAACAGATCGTTCCAGAAAACGAAGGCCATGAAGCCCAGGACCAGAAGCAGGCCGCTCCTGTAGGCCATTTCCATCATCCATTCCGACACCGGCCGCCGGATGACGGCCTCCACGCCGTAGAACAACAGATGGCCGCCGTCGAGGGGGGGAATCGGCAAAAGGTTGAGGATCCCGATCCCGACCGACAACAGCGCGACAAGCTGCACGAGCCACTCAAAACCCAGCTTGGCCGCCTTACCGGCCATGTCGGCGATCTTGATCGGTCCGCCCAGCTGGCATTTATCCTCGCGCCCGACGACGAAACGCTGCAGGAACTGGCCGGTGCGCTGGATGACGTGGCCGGTTTCCTCGATCGCGGCGGTCAGTGCGCCGGCCGGGCTGTAGGTGATCAGCCGGGGCTGGCCGAGTTCCTTGTTGTTGACCACGCCGATCACGGCCACCTTGACCTTGTTGCCCAGCGCGTCTTCCTGCTCCATCAGCCGCGGCGTCGCTGTGACGGTCACCTCCTTGCCGTCACGCAACATGACGAAGGTGATGGTGTCGCCGGCGCGACCCGAAACCAGACGCTGGACATCGGAGAAGGTCTCGACCTTGCTGCCGTCAACGCTGACGAATCGGTCGCCGGGCAGGATTCCAGCCTTTGCCGCCGGGCTATCGGCCGTCACTTCGGCCACCATCGGTTCCGAGACATAGCGGCCATAGGCGGAAAACAGCACCGCAAAGACGGCGATCGTCAGCAGGAAATTGAACAGCGGGCCGGCCGCAACCGTCACCGCACGCTTCCAGATCGGCTGCGTGTGGAAGGCCACCTTGCGCTCGGCATCAGTCAGCGATTCGAGCTCTTCCGAATTGGGCTGGCTCGAGGTGGCGTTCATGTCGCCGACGAATTTGACATAGCCGCCGAGCGGTATGGCGCAGAGTTTCCAGCGCGTGCCGTGACTGTCTTTGAAGCCGAAGAGTTCCGGGCCGAAGCCGATCGAAAAGGCCTGTACGCCGATGCCGCACCAGCGGCCGACGAGGTAGTGGCCCATTTCGTGGACGAACACCACCACGGTCAGCACAAACAGGAAGGGCACCAGCGTGCCGAGGACAAAGCCCTCCGTGCTGAAAACCGCGTGAAGAATCTCGTTCAATTCATGCCCTCAAATTCGTCCGCAGCCAGATTCTTCCACGTACGCGGGTGCGCCGCGACTGTGACATCAATCCGGGCGAATCCATGGCGCATTCCGCGCCACGCCAAGAAACAATGTCGTTCAAGCTGGAAACAGCCCCTGTGCCGGATGGTCGGCGCTCGCCGAAATCCAGCCGATGACGTATAGGGCAAAAGCGGCCGCGACAAGCCCGTCGACCCGGTCCATGACGCCGCCATGGCCAGGTATCAGCGCGCCCGAATCCTTGCGGCCGTGGCGGCGCTTCACCCAGGATTCGAAGAGGTCGCCGGCCTGAGAGACGATCGAAAGCACCAGCGCAACGACGCCGAGCAGGGCAAGATTGCCGGCTCCGGCCGCGGCCGCCAGCAGCAGCCCGGCAATGACGCCGCCAACCGCGCCGCCCAGGGCGCCGCTCTGCGTCTTGCCCGGCGAGATCGAGGGCGCCAGTTTCGGGCCGCCGACGCTGCGGCCGACGAAATAGGCAAAGATGTCGGTCGCCCAAACCACTGCGAACAGGAACAGAATGGCGATAAGGCCGGGATGGTCGCCGTCGCGTAAAAGAGCAAGCGACAGGCCCGAAACGGTCGCATAGGCAAGGCCGGAGGCCTCCCACTGCCCCGTCTTGCGCGCCCAGGCTGCGGCCACGACGACCGCGACCAGCACGGCGACCAGAGGCAGCAGCCAGAAGGCCGGCAGGCCGGCGACCAAGGCGCCGACGAAGACCACAAGCAGCGCTTCGGGCAGAAAGCCAAGACCCGGCCCAGCGGCCGGGCGGCACATCCGCGTCCATTCGTGGAAGATCACGGCCGCCATGGCGGCGCACAGCAAGCGGAACGGCAGTCCGCCGAGCCAGGTCAGGCCAAGCGTGGCGGCGGCAAGCACGAGAGAGGAAATGACACGAAGCTGGAGGTTGCTCATCCCTTGGCCGTCACGGCGACGTCCTGGGCGCCAAGCCCGCCGAAACGACGCTCGCGTCCGGCGAAATCGCGCAACGCGTCGGCCAGATGCTCGCGGCTGAAATCGGGCCAATAGCAAGGCAGGAAGACGAGTTCGCTATAGGCCGCCTGCCATAGCAGGAAATTCGACAGCCTGAGTTCGCCGCTGGTGCGTATGACCAGTTCCGGGTCCGGGATGCCCTCGGTGTCGAGAGCGCCGGCAAAGGACTCGGCCGTGATCGCCTCGCTGTCGAGTTCGCCGCGCGCCACGGCGGAGGCCAGCTTGCGCGCCGTGCGCACGATCTCGTCGCGTCCGCCATAGTTGAAAGCGATGATCAGGGTCAGCGCTTCGTTGTGCGTGGTCAGCGTTTCGGCCTCTTCAAGCAGGGACCTGATATCGGACTGCAGCCCTGCCCTGTCGCCAATGATCCTGACCCGCACGCCGCTTTGATGCAGTTCGGCGAGATCGCGACGGATGAAGAGTTTCAAGAGGCCCATCAGGTCGCTGACTTCGGACTTTGGCCGCGACCAGTTTTCCGATGAGAAGGCGTAGACGGTCAGGAAGGAAATACCAAGGCCGGGGGCGGCGCGCACCGTCTTGCGCAGCGCCTCGACGCCGGCCCGATGCCCGGCGAGCCGCGGCATGCCACGTGCCTTGGCCCAGCGTCCATTTCCGTCCATGATTATCGCGACATGCGCGGGGCTTGTCATAGTTTCGCTTTCGGGTCGGGTGCCTACCCTTAAACCTGCATGATTTCAGCTTCCTTATCGGAAAGCAGATGGTCGATCGTGCTGATCATCTCGTCTGTAAGCTTCTGAACCTGATCGGAGCGCTTGCGCTGGTCGTCCTCGCTGATATCGCCGTCTTTTTCCGCCTTCTTGAGAAAGTCCATGCCGTCGCGGCGTACATGGCGCACGGCGACGCGGGCATTCTCGGCATAACCATGCGAGATCTTGACCAGCTCCTTGCGGCGCTGTTCGTTGAGTTCGGGCAGCGGAATTCTGAGATTGGTGCCGTCGACGATCGGGTTGAAGCCGAGATTGGATTCACGGATGGCGCGGTCGACCGCGCCGACCATCGACTTGTCCCAGACCGAAACCGAAATCATGCGTGGCTCGGGCACCGACACATTCGCCACCTGGTTGATCGGCATGGTGGTGCCATAAGCCTGCACCTGGATGGCGTCGAGCAGATTGCTCGACGCGCGGCCGGTCCGCAGCGAAGCCAGATCGTGTTTGAACGCCGCGATCGCCCCATCCATGCGCCGCTTGAGATCATCGTATTCGCCACTCATCATCGTCTCCTCGACCCGTTGGCCCGGGTTCACTGTTTCAGGGAAACCCCGCATTTGAGTCTCAATTCGAAAATCCGCTTTTTGTTCACGCGGACCTTATCGTTCGGGATCTTGCTCCCGATCAGCTGTCCGCGACGACCGTGCAGCGGCCGCCGCCCCTCAGAATATCCCCAAAGCCGCCCTTCTCGTGTATCGAATAGACGATTATCGGGATGTTGTTTTCGCGCGCAAGTGCAATCGCAGCCGTATCCATGATCGAAAGCCCGCGTTTGATCACTTCGGCATGGCTGATTCGCTCGAAGCGCGTCGCATTCGGGTCCTTCTTGGGGTCGGCCGAGTAGACGCCGTCGACCTGGGTGCCCTTGAAGAGCGCATCGGCGCCGATTTCGGCGGCGCGAAGCGCTGCGGCCGAATCGGTGGTGAAGAATGGATTGCCGGTGCCGCCGGCGAAAATGACCACCTTGCCCTGGTTCATGTAAGCGGTTGCCTGGCGCTGGGAAAAACTCTCGCAAAGCTCGGGCATGGCGATCGCCGAGAGCACCACCGCGTCGACGCCGATCTTGTTCAGCGAGGTGCGCAGCGCCAGCGAATTGATGACCGTGGCTAGCATGCCCATGTGGTCGCCGGTGACGCGGTCGCCACCCTTGGACGCAACCGCCACGCCGCGAAAGATATTGCCGCCGCCGATGACGACGCCGACCTCGATGCCGAGCGCGCGGGCCTCGGCGATGTCGGCGGCGATGCGATCGACCACCGATACGTCGATACCGAAATGCTGTTCGCCCATCAACGCTTCGCCCGATGCTTTCAGCAAGACACGTCGGTAGAGGGGCTTCACCGTCATCTGGTCCTCGTCATTGTGCATGTGACGCCTTCGGGCGCCGCGCCCGGAAACACTGGCTCCGATACACGAAGGGCGCCGCGATGTCACGCGGCGCCCGAGCCGGAAACTTGAGATCTTGGACTGAGAGTAACCGTCAACTCACGCCGGCAAAAGCGCCCTGCATGAGCAGGTCCGGCAGATAGCTTGCCGGCTTGTCGCCAACCGCCTGGCCGCCAGTCAGTCCGCCTTATATTTCCGGGCCGAAGAACGAATATGGAAAGGGCGTGACCGGTCGGCTCACCGCATCGAGCCGCGCCCGAAGGTCTTCGGGAATGTCGAAATCGAGCGCACCGAGATTGTCCTTGAGCTGGTCAAGTCTGGTCGCGCCGACGATCACGGACGCAATGCCTGGCCTGTTTGCCGTCCAGTTCAGGGCGACCTGCGCCATGCTGCGGCCGAGCAGGCCGGCCGCAAGCCGCGTGACACGCAGCCCGCCATTGCCGAGCGTGTAGTAGGTCATGGTCATGGTGTCTTCCAGCCCGGATTTGATTGATGCCGGCCTATTGGCCGGGGGTGGTCTTGACCCAGGGATTGCCACGCTCGTGCGTCATGCGGAACGTGAAGCCATCGACCTTCCAGTCGTCTCCTGAGCGCTTCAGGCGATGCTCGTAAGTGCCCCAGACTTCCCACAACGGGTCCCCATTGCCTTCCATCCGGTTCCAGGCATAGCCATTGGAGGAGACCGTCGCGGCGTCGGGCTCGATGACGACCTGGTGGTTGGTGCGCAGATGCAGACTGGTCTTGCTGCCCTTGAGGTTGGCCGACCAGGTGCCGATAAGGTCGTCCGCAGCAATCGTGGCCGGAGGCTGTCCGGAGAGGCTGCTGAAGTCGACGGTGACGCGATCGGCGAAATAGCTGCGAGCCCGCTTCCAGTCCTGTGCATCGACGGCGCGATCGATGTCGTCGGCGATGCGGATGACGGCGCGCTCGTCAGCCAGCGCCAGCCAGTCGGACGGTTCTGCGCCGCCGGCATCGACGGGCGCCAGCGTAAGGCCTGCCGCGAAAGTCACGTGCTTCAACGCGTTCATGTCTCTGTCTCCTTTGCCCATCAGCCCGCCGCCGATATCGACGACAATGTGGAACAGCGCGCTGACATCAAGAAGATTGCATTGTCTGCACAGACTATGCGATATTGTTCATGAATGGATCGCGACCTGCTCAGCCATCTTCCAGTCGTCGTCGCCGTGGCCCGGCGCGGCGGCTTTGCGCTGGCGGCCGCCGAGCTCGGCATGAGCCCATCAGCGGTCAGCCATGCGGTCCGACTGGTGGAGGAGCGGATCGGCCAGCCGCTCTTTGCCCGCACCACGCGCAGCGTCTCGCTGACCGAGGCCGGTCAGGCGCTCATCGCGACGGCTGAACCGGCGCTGCAGGACATCGCGGAGCGGATGGAGCGTATTCGTGGCATCAAGGGCCGTCCGGCCGGGTTGCTCAGACTGAATGTTTCGCATGTCGCCGTCCCGATGGCCGTGACACCGGTCGTAACGGTCATGGCGGAGCGCTACCCCGATGTGAAGGTGGAAATCTTTGCCGATGAAGGACTGGTCGATATCGTTGGCGAAGGCTTTGACGCCGGCATCAGGCTTGGCGAGATGATCGCGCAGGACATGATCGCGATCCGGCTGACGCCGCCTTTCCAGGTGGTCATCGTCGCTTCGCCTGCCTATATCGGCCGGCGAGGCCGTCCGGGCAGCCTGGCCGATCTCGCCGACCACAATTGCATCGGCTACCGTCTCGTGCGCTCCGGCGCGGTCTATCGCTGGGATTTGATGGAAGACGGCCAGGACGTGGCGGTGGAGACGCGCGGCACGGCTGTCGTCACCGATTCCCTCGTCGCTATCGATCTGGCGCTGTCGGGAACGGGGCTGGTCTATGTGTTCGAGCCGCTGGTGCGCGCCGACATAAAAGCCGGCCGGCTTATCCAGGTACTCCCGCAGTCGGCGATTGAGGAGCCAGGCCTGTTCCTCTATTTCCCCAGGCGTTCGGCGATGGCGCCGAAGCTCAGGGCCTTTATTGACACCGCACAAGAGATCGGCCGGACATCCTCGCGGACGCCCGGCCGAGTTGCCTGAGCTCTAAAAGCCCGTTTCCGGGCTATTTCTTGACCGCTGCCGCGACTTCCGCCGCGAAATCGGTCTCTTCCTTCTCGATGCCTTCGCCGAGCGCGAAGCGCAGATAGGCCGTGATCTTGGCCGGTGCGCCGATCTCCTTCTCGGCATCCTTCAGCGCCTTCTCGACGGTGATGTCGGGATTGAGCACGAAGGCCTGCTTCAGGAGCACGACTTCCTCGTAGAACTTGCGCATGCGGCCCTCGACCATCTTCTCGATGATCGCTTCCGGCTTGCCGGACTGGCGCGCCTGGTCGGAGAAGATCGCCTTCTCACGCTCGACCGCGGCGGGATCGATCTGCTCGGCGGTCAGCGCCATCGGGTTGGTGGCGGCGACATGCATGGCGACCTGGCGGGCAAAGGCGTTGGCGGCATGCTCGTTGCCGGTCGTCTCGATGGCGACCAGCACGCCGAGCTTGCCGAGGCCATCGGCCACCGCGTTATGCACATAGGTCGCGACGGCGCCGTGCGGAACGGTGAGCTTGGCCGAGCGGCGGAAGCCCAAATTCTCGCCGATGGTGCCGACGGCGTCCTTGATGATTTCGGTGACCGACTTGTCCGAACCCGGATACTTGGCAGCGGCAACCGCCTCTGTCTTGCCATAGGCGAGCGCGACCTTGGCGACGTTGGCGACGATCTCCTGGAAGGCGGCGTTGCGGGCAACGAAGTCGGTCTCGGAATTGACCTCGACCACTGCTGCTTCGCGGACACCGGAATCGACGCCGATCAGGCCTTCTGCAGCGGTGCGGCCGGCCTTCTTGTCGGCCTTGGAGATGCCCTTCTTGCGCAGCCAGTCGACGGCTTCTTCCATGTTGCCGTTGGTCTCGTTCAACGCCATCTTGCAGTCCATCATGCCCGCGCCGGTCAAGTCGCGGAGTTCTTTGACCTGTGCAGCCGAAATGCTCATTGTCGCCTCTTTGTTTCAAATGCGCCGACGCACCACCGGTCTTCGATGATGCGCCAGGCGCCAGCGCTTAACACGCCAAAATATGAGAAGATGAAGGCCGAAACCGGCCTTCGCTGTTACGCTTTTGGGCTCTCGGCGGCCGGCGTCTCGGCCGGTGCCTCAGCGGCCGGCGTCGGATCCAGCGCCGGCTCGACCGGAGCCTCGACCGCAGCGCCCACGTCGACGCCGAGCGCGCCCTGCTGGCGGGCGATGCCGTCGATGGCCGCCTTGGCGATCAGGTCGCAATAGAGCTGGATAGCGCGAGCCGCGTCGTCATTGCCGGGGATCGGAAAGTCGATCTTGTCCGGATCGCAGTTGGAATCGATGATGGCCACGACCGGAATGCCGAGGCGCTTGGCCTCGAGGATGGCGATCGCTTCCTTGTTGGTGTCGATGACGAACATCAGGTCCGGCGTCGAGCCCATGTCCTTGATGCCGCCGAGCGCCTTGTCGAGCTTCTCGCGCTCGCGGTCGAGGTTGAGGCGCTCCTTCTTGGTCAGGCCCTGGGCCTCGCCGGCCAGCATCTCGTCGAGCTTGCGCAGACGCTGGATGGAATTCGAGATCGTCTTCCAGTTGGTCAGCATGCCTCCGAGCCAGCGGGAATTGACATAATACTGGGCCGAACGCTGGGCTGCATCGGCGACGATGTCGGACGCCTGGCGCTTGGTGCCGACGAACAGAACGCGGCCGCCCTTGGCGACGGTATCGGATACCTGTTTCAGCGCCTGGTGCAGCAAAGGCACCGTCTGCGACAGGTCGATGATGTGGATGTTGTTGCGGGCGCCGTAGATGTAGGGCGCCATCTTCGGATTCCAGCGGTGGGTCTGGTGGCCGAAGTGAATGCCAGCTTCCAAAAGCTGGCGCATGCTGAAATCAGGCAGAGCCATTCTCAAGTTCCTTTCCGGTTAGCCTCCACGGACACAGGCATTTTTGGACTGATGTCCTCGAATGCCACCGGAGGTTTCAGCCCGGATTTCTCCCGGGCAGACACCAAAGTCCGTGTGTGGAATGAGCGCGCATATAGAGGGGAAGCGCTGTAAACGCAAGCGCTGCCGCTCAGGGTGCGGCGATCGGCGCACCGGGTCATCAGCGTATCTTGCCCTTCGGCACCCGGACACGCCGGAAAATCGCGACGATTTCCTCACGGCTGCACTCGATGGCGCCAAGCCGCACCGCGCGGTCGCGTTCGAAGCCGGTTATGTCATAATGCGGCGCCGATGTCTTTGGCGGTCCCTGATAGGACGAGCGCTTGATGCCGAGCTGGGCGGCAAAGCGGTGCAGCTCGTCGATATCGTCGGCAAGCAGATGGCACCAGCGGTGGCCGACCCACTTCCAGATTGCCGCATCGACATAGACCGCCATCAGGCTTGTCGCACTCCCTCACCCGGTCCGCATGCCCGGTCGTTAGAGCGACGTGCATCCAATTGGACGCGCAAAATACGCTCTAACACTTTGAATCTAAGCATCGTGCTTTCCGAAAATCGAATCCGATTTTCGGGCCGATGCGTCACGCCAAGTTGCGGCATCAGGGATGATAGAAGGGATTCGGGTAGAAAATGAAACCACCGTCGGCCTCGACCTGGCCGACGACTGTTGTGATAGCGTCCTGCATGCGGCGGTGCAATTCGGCAAGCGCCTCGTCGATCGAGCCCTGCCAGGCATGTAATCCCAGCGGCTCCGGCGAGCGGATATGGGCGCGACGCGGCCCGGCCGGCTGCGGCACGAAGCGGTTGATCGTGTCGCGCAGCGTGCCTTTGCAATAATCGTTGCGGATGCGCTTCAGATGCTCGGCGATCTCCTCTTGCGTGATGCGCGGACTGGACCATGCCCACGGCCCGACACGCTGGATACGCTGGATGGTATCGGCAAGCGCCCGCACCTGCCTCTGCTCTTCAGGATCGCCTGCCCCCTCCCGAAGCCAGCGGCGCGACCGGCGCAAAAGCTCGGCGATCTCATTGGTGTCGGATTGGATTGGGGCACCGGAATCGACCGGAGCGCCGGACTCGACTGGAATGAGTTTCCCAAGCCGCCGGCTTAATTCGATCAGCAATCGCTTCTGGCGCGCGGCATAGGAGCCCTGCGCGTCAGGCATCATGTCGCAGGCGCTCTCATCGCGCGACAACAGCGTTGCATAGATATGGCGGACGCGCTCCGCCAGCGTATCGGCGGCATGGCGTTCGATCTTCAGGCTTTTCTCGACATAGCCGCATTCCTGCGCCAGCGCCGGCTCGACATCCCCGGTGAAAGCCAGCTTCCAGACGACCGGCACGATCCACGCCTTGAAATCCCCATCCGTTGCGCGACCGCGCTTGAGCGCTTCGAACCCCATCTCGATGGCGCCCGGAAGCAACGGGACCACGACATTGGCATGCCAGCCGACGCCGCCCTCGGGATGCAGGAGTACGCCATGCCCTTTCAGCGCCCAGGCGACGGAATGCTCCTTGGCTGCTCCGCTGTTGCCGGGAATCTGAGCGATCAGATTGTTGGCAAGCCAGAATTTCTGCATGATCCGGCCGAGGCCGTTGACGACGCCATGCGTGGCCCAGGATGCCGCGAGCGGGCTGACCTGCGAGACGATCTCCTTGTCGATCATCCAGTCGGTGAAGAATTCCGGATGGTTGGGTGTGATGAATGTTGCCTTGCCGGCACCGCAGCAGGCCTCCAACCGCCGCCGGTCGTCGTCGGGAAAATCGATGTGGCGGACATTGGCGACGCCACGCAACACGGCCAGGCGGTTGAACGGCAGCAGGTCGCGCAAGCCGGGAATGCCGTGCAGCATGACAATCCGGTTGACGAACGTCATGATCTTGATCAGCGCCGGACTGGGCTTCGGCGCCACGAACACATCGATTCTGCTCAACCTGATCCCCCAAGGTAGATGCTGGGGAAAAGGGTGAAACGCAATTGCGGCGCGTTCAAGTCATCGGGTGCGACAGCACCGCGTCGTGATTAAGCAGAGGCACTATTTCGTCGGGCAAGGCTTCGACTGATCGAACAGCGACAGGTTCACCAGCTTGCCGGTCATCGAGAATTCGCCATAGTCCATGACCATGTCGCGCGTGATGCCGTTCTCGAGCAGCTTGAAGCTGATCCGGTATTCCGGCACTTCCTCGCCCGACTTGTCGGTGTCGTCGAAATAGGCGATGTCGACAGGCCAATATTTGTCGGTCGCGAGCCTGGCCAGCGCCGGCGCTTCCGGATCGGCCTTGTCGGCATCGGTTTTCTTGCCGACCACGACGGTGGTGGCCATCACCTTGTCGGCGTCTTCCGAGCCGTCGAACAGATTGGTTTCGTAGAAGTTCTCGCCCTTTTCGGCCTTGCCGATCAGTTCGACCAGATGCTGGGTCGGGAATTGGGTGGCAGCCAGTTCGATGCTGTTCTTCTCCGGCTTGTCCATATCGACCTTGAGGCCCTTCGTTTCCTTCGTCGCAGTGCCCTTGACCTCCTTGTCGAGGTTCTGGTCGACGAAGGATTTCGTCACGAACGAAAAGGTCTTGCCTTCGGCGTCCTCGAAGGTCGTTGTCTGCTGGTCGGTCAGCCGCGTGTTGTCGCCGGTGACGATCTGGGTGACCATGCGGAACTTCACCGTGTAGCCTTCGCAGGGCGAGCCATTGAACTCGTAGACCATGCGGCCGGAAATGCCGGTGATGCCGGAACGATCCGACGCCTTGTCCAGGGTGATGTCATAAACGGCGCGATGCGCCTGCAGCGCCGGCACGGCGAAAGCAGGAGCCACCGCGAAAAGCGCCGGCAGCAGAACAGCATGGAATGCGAGGCGCGTTGCGCGCATGAGGGGCTCCGATCATCGCGGCCAATGGCAGGCCGCAGGGAAAGATGGTCCAGCATAAAAAAAGTCATGGCGGAAGCGAGGCAAAAATAGCAATTTCGGCCCGGCCCGCGCGGCGACATCAAGCAATAGGGAAATACCATGAGTGAAACAATCGAAAAGCGGCTAAGCGACCTCGGCGTGACGCTTCCGGTCGCCGCGGCGCCCGCCGCCAACTATGTGCCCTATTGCAGGTCCGGCAATCTGCTCTTCACCGCCGGGCAGTTGCCCCTCAGGGAAGGCAAGCTGCAGGCAAGCGGTCTGCTCGGGCGCGATGTCGACACCGCAAGCGGCAAGGAAGCGGCAAAATATTGCGCGATCAACATATTGGCGCAGGCCAAGACTGCCCTCGGCGACCTCGATAAGATCAGCCGGCTGGTGAAGATCACTGTCTTCGTTGCTTCAGTGCCGGATTATGTCGAACAGCATTTGGTGGCCAACGGCGCGTCCGATTTTTTGGTCGCCGTTCTCGGCGAGCGCGGCAAACATGCCCGCGCTGCCGTCGGCACCGCTTCCCTGCCGCTTAATGCCGCAGTGGAAATCGAAGCGATCTTTGAAGTCGAGTGAGCCAGATGACCGACCTTTCCTGGCTGACCGCCCGGCCCGTTGCCCATCGCGGCTTTCACGACATGAACAAGACGCGCTGGGAGAACACGCTTTCCGCTTTCGCCGCCGCGGCCGAGCGCGGCTATGCGATCGAATGCGATGTGCATTTGTCGTCGGATCGCGTTCCCGTCATCATCCATGATGACGACCTCAAGCGGTTGACCGGCCAGGACGGCTTCGTCTGGCAGCGCACGGCGGCTGAATTGACGACACTCCGGGTCGGCGGCACTTCGGACCATCTGCCGACGTTGCAGCAGGCGCTCGATCTGGTCGGTGGCCGCGTGCCCATGGTCGTCGAACTCAAAGGCACTCCTGGCCATGACGAAGGCCTGGTCGCAAGCGTCGGCGAGATGCTTAAGCGCTACGAGGGCAAGGCTGCGATCATGTCGTTCGACCACTGGTTGATCCGCGATTTTTCGAAACATGCGCCCGGTATCCCCGGCGGGCTGACCGCTTATGGCAAGGATGTCAAATTGATCGAGGCGCATTTCGCCATGTTGGCGCACGATCTCGCCTTCACCTCCTACGCCGCTGGCGACCTGCCGAACCGGTTCGTCTCCTTCGTTCGCGAAAAGCTCAAAATGCCTGTCATTACCTGGACCGTGCTCGACCAGCCCGCGGTGGAACTCACCTTCAGATATGCCGACCAGATGACGTTCGAAGGCTTCGACCCCGATCACGTGAAGGTGGCCTGAAGCGGGCTTGCACGGCCCACTTTGGCGCTTAAATTAGCCTCATGGATCAGGGTGATGAATGCAACGGGCAAGCGGCGAATGAACAGTATTCGATCCGTGTTGCCGCCGGCATCGGCGCCTTCGCTTGCGATGAGTGGAACGGCTTCGGCGGCACCACCCGCACTGACACAGAAAACGGCTACAACCCCCTTGTTTCGTTCGCTTTTCTGAGTGCACTCGAAGACTCCGGCTGTGCCGTGCGGCGCACCGGCTGGCAAGGCCATCACCTCAGGCTGGAGACGGCGCAAGGCAGGCTGCTCGGCGCCGTGCCCTGCTATCTCAAATCGCACAGCCAAGGCGAATATGTGTTCGACCACGGCTGGTCCGATGCATTCGAACGCGCCGGCGGACGCTATTATCCAAAACTGCAATGCGCCGTGCCGTTCACACCTGTTACTGGCCCTCGCCTGCTGGTCCGCAAGGGCGAGGACAGCGATACCGTGAGGGCCGGGTTGGCCGCGGGCCTGAAAGCGGTGACGGAAAAGCTCGGCGTGTCTTCCGCCCATGTCACCTTCGCCCAAGAGAAAGACGTCGAGACGCTGGAGGCGGCGGGTTTCTTGCACCGCACCGACCAGCAATTCCACTTCTTCAATGAAGGCTTTTCGACCTATGACGATTTTCTCGCCACGCTGGCTTCGCGCAAGCGCAAGGCGATGAAAAAGGAACGGCGCGAGGCGCTCGCTCACGGCATCTCGATCGACTGGCTGACCGGCAGGGATTTGACCGAAAGAGTCTGGGACGATTTTTTTGCGTTCTACATGGACACTGGCAGCAGGAAATGGGGCCGGCCCTATCTCAGCCGCGAATTCTTCTCGATGATCGGCGAGCGCATGGCCGACGACATCCTGCTGGTGATGGCCAGGCGCAACGGACGCTACATTGCCGGCGCCATCAATTTCATCGGCTCGGACGCGCTATACGGCCGCAACTGGGGCTGCATCGAGGACCACCCCTTCCTGCATTTCGAGGTCTGCTACCATCAGGCGATCGACTTCGCCATCGAGCGCAAGCTGAAGGTCGTTGAGGCGGGCGCGCAAGGCGAACACAAGCTGGCGCGCGGCTACAGGCCGGTAACCATGCATTCGGCGCATTACATCGCCCATCCCGGCCTGCGCAACGCGGTGGCCGACTATCTCAAGCGCGAGCGCCGCGAGGTAGAGCGGATGGGCGACTATCTCGAAGAGCACACCCCGTTCCGCAAGGATCTCGAGGAGTAGGCTGAAGCCCGATCAACCTTGCCCGATGCCTTGCCGCGCGAAGGCGGCTTAGCTACACGGGACTGAACATACATCTGGAGGGCGCGCCATGGCCGAAGCCACCTACGATCCCGAAAACATTTTCGCCAAAATCCTGCGCGGTGAAATCCCGTCGCATCGCGTTTACGAAGATGACACGGTCATCGCCTTCATGGATGTGATGCCGCAAGGCCAAGGCCATACGCTGGTGGTGCCGAAGGCGCCGTCGCGAAACCTGCTCGACGCCGATCCGACAACACTCGGCCCGCTTTTTGCGGTCGTCCAGAAAGTGGCGCGTGCCATAAAAAAATCCTTCGGCGCCGATGGCGTCACCGTCATGCAGTTCAACGAGCCGGCATCGGGCCAGACCGTCTACCACTTGCATGTCCATGTCATTCCCCGCTTCGAGGGTGTCCCGTTGAAGCCGCACAGCGGACAGATGGAAAAGCCGGAAATCCTGGCTGAAAACGCCGGTAAGATACGGGCAGCGCTAAGCGACTGATCCGGTCGCAGGCAGGCTCAGCCGACCTGCGATTGCGCCAAGCTTCTAAAGGCGCTCGCCGGTGGGCCGTGGTCAAGCCGCCGCCTGATCGCCTCGGCGCATTGCTGCGGGCTTAGCAGCGACGTGTCGACCTCCAGGTCATAGATGCCCGGCCGGTGTACCTCTTCCTGCCACAGGCGCACGGGCCGCGGCACCGGATCGTCGCTGGAGCCGGTGACATAGCCCTTGTTCGCCGCGCTGCGCGCGCGCCGTTCAAGAATCACCTCGATCGGACAGCGAATCCCTACGAAAAGAACCGGCAGGCCGGCGAGCCGACCGGCGCAATCGGCCAGGATGTTGAGCGGCTTCGAATAGGCATTGTGATGACCGAGATCGGCGACGACATTCAACCCCGACCGGCTGTGGGCGGCAATCGATTCATAGAGCGCGGCATAGAATCTGGGCACATGCATTTCGAGATCGGGGCGCTCGCCGCCGGGGCGCAGGCCAATGCCCGGACGAAACTTGGGCGGCGTGATCTGCGCGACGGTATCGACGCCAAGGTTCATCCAGACGCCATCGAACGTCTCCTGGATCGCCTGGACAATGCTCGACTTTCCCGATCGCGGCGCACCGTTCAGAATGATGATTTGCCCGATCCGCACGCGGCCTCCCCTCCCAACAAAAAAAGCCCCGTTGCCGGGGCTTTTCTGATTCCAGAGCTTGTCAGCCCTTGCGGGGCAGTTGCGGCACCAGGCTGCGCTTGCCGCCATCCTTGCCCTTGGCCTCCGGCTTCTGCGCCACGGCCTTTTTCGCGGCGGGCTTCT
>NZ_NWQG01000088.1:0-16632 GCF_002529485.1 Mesorhizobium sanjuanii | reverse complement strand
GGGCTTCTTCGCTACGGCTTTCTTGGCCTTGGGCGCATCGTCCAGATCTTCCTTCTTCGGCTTGACCGGCGCCTCGTCGGCAAGCGATTCGAGCTTCAGGCCGGTCTCGCCGGTTTCCTTCTTCTCGACGGTGACGCGCACCGTGCCGCCCTTCTTGAGCTTGCCGAACAGCACCTCGTCGGCCAGCGGCTTCTTGATGTGCTCCTGGATGACACGACCGAGCGGTCGCGCGCCCATGCGCTCGTCATAGCCCTTGTCGGCCAGCCAGGCGATCGCGTCGGGCGACAGGTCGAAGGTGACGCCACGCTCGGAAAGCTGGGCCTCGAGCTGCATGACGAACTTCTGCACCACCTGGTGGATGACCGGCACCGGCAGCGATCCGAACGGGATGATCGCATCGAGACGATTGCGGAACTCCGGCGTGAACAGCCGGTTGATCGCCTCGACATCGTCGCCTTCGCGCTTGGTCGAGCCGAAACCGATCGCCGCGCGCTGTGCATCAGATGCACCCGCATTGGTGGTCATGATCAGGATGACATTGCGGAAGTCGATCTGCTTGCCGTTGTGGTCGGTCAGCTTGCCGTGGTCCATGACCTGCAACAGGATGTTGAACAGGTCGGGATGCGCTTTCTCGACCTCGTCCAGCAACAGCACGCAATGCGGATGCTGGTCGACGCCGTCGGTGAGCAGGCCGCCTTGGTCGAAGCCGACATAGCCGGGAGGCGCGCCGATCAGCCGCGAGACGGTGTGGCGCTCCATATATTCCGACATGTCGAAACGGATCAGCTCGACGCCGAGCGAGGCAGCGAGCTGCTTTGCCACTTCGGTCTTGCCGACGCCGGTCGGGCCCGAGAACAGGTAGGAGCCGATCGGCTTTTCCGGTTCGCGCAGGCCGGCGCGCGCCAGCTTGATCGCGGAGGTCAGCGCGGTGATCGCGGTGTCCTGACCGTAGACGACACGCTTCAACTCGACGTCGAGGCCCTGCAGCACCTTCTCGTCGTCGGCCGAAACCGTCTTGGGCGGAATGCGGGCCATGGTCGCGATCGTTGCCTCGATCTCCTTGATGCCGATGGTCTTCTTGCGCTTGGCCTCCGGCACCAGCATCTGCGAGGCGCCGGTCTCGTCGATCACGTCGATCGCCTTGTCCGGCAACTTGCGGTCATTGATGTAGCGTGCCGACAATTCAACCGAGGCCTTGATCGCCTCGCTCGTGTAGCGGACCTTGTGGAACTCCTCGAAATAGGGCTTCAGGCCCTTCATGATCTCGATGGCATCCTCGATGGTCGGCTCGTTGACGTCGATCTTCTGGAAGCGCCGCACCAGCGCGCGGTCCTTCTCGAAGAACTGGCGGAACTCCTTGTAAGTGGTCGAGCCGATGCAGCGGATCGCACCGGACGACAGCGCCGGCTTCAACAGGTTCGACGCATCCATGGCGCCGCCCGATGTGGCCCCTGCCCCGATCACGGTGTGGATTTCGTCGATGAACAACACCGCGCCGGGATAGTCCTCGAGCTCCTTGACGACCTGCTTCAGCCGCTCCTCGAAATCGCCGCGATAGCGGGTGCCGGCCAGCAACGTGCCCATGTCGAGCGCAAAGATGGTGGCGTTGAGCAGCACTTCCGGCACATCGCCCTCGACGATGCGCTTGGCAAGGCCCTCGGCGATCGCCGTCTTGCCGACGCCAGGGTCGCCGACATAGAGCGGGTTGTTCTTGGAGCGTCGGCACAGCACCTGGATGGTGCGGTTGATCTCGCTCTCGCGGCCGATCAGCGGATCGATCTTGCCGGCCTTGGCCTTGTTGTTGAGATTGACGCAATAGGCGGTCAGCGCGTCCTGTTGCTGCTTCTTCTTGCCATTCTCTTCCTGCGGCTCGGCCCCGTTCTGGCCGCCCTGCTCGTCGTCGGCGCCGCGCGGCGTCCGCGCTTCCGAAGCGCCGGGGCGCTTGGCGATGCCGTGCGAGATGTAGTTGACCGCGTCGTAGCGGGTCATCTGCTGTTCCTGCAGGAAATAGGCGGCATGGCTCTCGCGCTCGGCGAAGATGGCAACGAGCACATTGGCGCCCGACACTTCCTCGCGGCCGGACGATTGGACATGGATCACCGCGCGCTGGATGACGCGCTGGAAGCCAGCCGTCGGCTTGGAGTCCTCATCATAACCGGTAACGAGATTGTCGAGCTCGGTGTCGATATAGGTCAGCACCGTATGCTTCAGATCGTCGAGATCGACATTGCAGGCACGCATGACGGCGGCCGCCTCGGTGTCGTCGATGAGCGCGAGCAGCAAATGTTCAAGGGTTGCATATTCATGGTGCCGCTCATTGGCGAGCGTCAGCGCTTGATGAAGCGCCTTTTCCAGGCCTTGGGAGAAAGCCGGCATGTTACCTCACTTCTTCTCCATCACGCATTGCAGCGGATGCTGATTCTGTCGGGCGAAATCCATGACCTGAGACACTTTGGTCTCGGCCACCTCGAATGTATAGACCCCGCACTCGCCCACTCCATGATTGTGAACATGAAGCATGATGCGCGTGGCGGCTTCACGGTCCTTCTGGAAAAAACGCTCCAGCACGTGAACCACGAATTCCATGGGTGTGTAGTCGTCGTTGAGGATGAGGACCCGGTAAAGGCTCGGCTTCTTGGTCTTGGTTTTGGTGCGCGTGATGACGGTCGTACCGCGACCGGCCTCATTGCCGCCGCTGCCGTTTTGCATGCGCGCCACGTCTCTCGTGGCAGTCAAACCGATCGTCACGTAGTCCTGCCTTTTCGAATCCCCATGCGAGTTCGACATGTAGGTGTTCGATGGACGATTTTAAGCCCTTCTGTTTAGCTGACAATATGGCTAGGTGGCCAAACTTGACGGATTTTCGCAATCGTGAAGCCGGCGGAGCCCCTGATTTGAAATTGCCATGAAAAAACCCGGCCGCGCTTCCGCGACCGGGTCTGTCTTACAGGCTCGGGGCCGTCTTCACATCATACAGACAAATTACTTCGCCTTTGCGACGATCGATTCAAACGGCTTGTAGGCTTCCTTGGCGAGTTCGGCGTAGAGATCGCCGATCTTCGTCGCTTCGGTGACGAAGGATTCGTAGGACTGCTTGGCGTAGTCGGACTGGATTTCGATCGCCTTCTCCAGCGACTTGGCCGAGAAAAGCTTCTCGACTGCGGCGCTGCCGGCCTCGAAGCTCTTCTTGGTGTATTCGCCCGCTTCGGCGGCAATGGCCTGAGCGCCCTTGGAAAGCGACGCAAAGCTCTTCAAGCCGGTGTCGGCAAACTCTTTGCCGTATTTGCTGAAATCTTCATAGGTCTGGGCCATTTCACGCACTCCCTTGATGACGGCCTTTGGCGGCCGCCCTCGAATGATGGGCGCCTATCCGGCCACGTTGTGCAATGCACGTCATATATTGTGCGCTGCACAAAAGTCAAGATTTGGCCAAAATCGGCGGCGCCTCCAAACCGCGGCGGCTAAGATTCGAATAAAGAGAAGCTCAATCCCGAAGAAAATGGTGAACGCGGCGGTTACCATAAACGGATTGGTAACGCTGGCCGCGTTAGCGTGGCCGGAAGTGAGGCAGGAACCTTTGCCGCCTCCAGGGCAACAAAAAATTCAAAGGAATTATCGGTGCGTCAGGCGTTGTCGGGCATTCTTTCCAAATCCGCGTCCTCTCTGAAAACGATCATGATCCTCGCTTTGGCGATGACACTGGTCGTTGCCGAGGCCGCTTCGTCGCAGGCGGCCAAGTCGGCTGCCATCGTCATCGACGCCAAGACCGGCAAGGTGCTTTACTCCTCGGATGCCGACGGTCGGCGCTATCCCGCCTCGCTCACCAAGATGATGACGCTTTACCTGACCTTCGAGGCGATGGCGAAGGGCAAGATCGCCAAGAATTCTCGAGTCGTTTTCTCAGCGCGTGCCGCAGCCGAACCGCCGACGAAACTAGGCGTTCGGCCCGGCGGGGTGGTCACGGTCGAGACCGCGATCCTGTCGATGGTGACCAAGTCGGCGAACGACTCGGCGACGGCGATTGGCGAACTCCTCGGCGGCAATGAAGCCAATTTCGCCCGTATGATGACGGCCAAGGCCCGGGCGCTGGGCATGAAGTCCACCGTTTTCCGCAATGCCAACGGCTTACCGGATCCAGGCCAGTTCACGACCGCGCGCGACATGGCCATGCTCGGCATCGCGCTAAGAGAGCATTTTCCCCAGTATTACGGCTATTTCTCGCAGCGCTCTTTCCTGTACGGCCGCAGGCGTATCAATGGCCATAACCGGCTGCTCGGTCGCATCAAGGGCGTCGACGGCATCAAGACGGGTTACACGCGGGCCTCCGGCTACAATCTCGTCTCCTCGGTCTCCGATGGCGATCGCCGCATCGTGGCGGTGGTCATGGGCGGAAGTTCAGGCGGCAGCCGCGACAACCGGATGGCCGGGTTGATCAACACCTACATGCCAAAGGCGTCGTCGCGCGGCAGCGGCGTGCTGATCGCCAAGGCTGGTGGCGGCAATCCGATCACGGCACTGGCCAAGGTGTTTTTGCCCAAGCACGACGCGCCGACGCCGGACGAAAAGCCGGACAATGATGCCATTGCCGCTCTTGTTGAGGAAAACGCGCCCGTCGTCGAGGAGACCACTCCCGTCGTCCAGACCAGAAAGGTCAAGACCGTGGCCGTGGCCACAGCGGACGACATAGCGACGGCCCGGGTTGCCGCGGCCTATGGCGACGCGGAGGCGGTCGATCCCGTCAATACCGCATCGGTGCCCTCGGGCTGGGCAATACAGGTCGCTTCTTCGCCAAAGCGGTCCGAAGCCCAGGCTTTCCTCGACAAGACGTCGAAGCAGGCCCCCTCGATCCTCGCCGATGCATCCGGTTTCACCGTCGCTTTCGACAAGGATGGCGTCACCTACTACCGCGCCAGGTTTGGCGGCTTCGGTTCGAAGAACGCCGCCTGGAAAGCCTGCGGCGCCCTGAAGAAAAAGAAGATCGAGTGCTACGCCGTCCAGCAATAGGCGGCGTGGAAGAACGCCTCCCGGGAAATTCCGCGTCGAAGGAGACTAATTGTGATTGGAGAGCAAGACATCCTTGGCTTCGTTGATCCGCGCCGCAAGGAAAGACGTGCCACCGATATCGGGGTGCAGGCGCTGCATCAGGCGGCGGTGCGCCTTGCGGACATCCGCCGCGGCGGCCCCCGCTTCAAGACCAAGGATCTTGTAGGCCTCCTCCTTAGTCATGGCGCCCGCACCTGGCGCAACACCCAACCCATCGCCACCATTCGCCTCAGCGTCTTTGCGCCAGACGGGAAATCTGCTGTCAAGATACGTCTCTAGCAGTTGGCGGCTCTCCGGGTCGCCGGAAAGTTCGCGGTAAAGCTGCTGCAATTCGGCAAGCGCCATGGCGCCGAGCATCTTGCCTTCATGGCGGCCGGCCAACACGAGGCCTTCCAGGCCGCCGGTATCGTGGTCGAGTTCCATTTCGAGAGCCGCGGTGCGCACCGTCGAATGCTTGCCCGGCGACAACTTCGTTGGCGACCGTTTCATCCGCATGGAGCCGTACCAGGCGAGCGCCGCCGACAGGATCAAACCGCCAATGCCTTGGCGTCCGACCAGAAGCACGGCGACCCCGACCAGCGCCAGCAGGACGGGCCCAACCGTCCTCATCCCGCTTGCGAGTTTCGCCGGGTCGGCGCGCAGGAAGATCATAGCCGCGCCGAGAAGCACCAAAAGCAATGCTACCAATCCGATAATCGCGCCCATTATTTCCTGCCGCCCCGCAGATGCTCGATCATCAGCCGGTCTTCCGGCCTGCCCCTGGCTTCCAGTGCCGTCAGCCCTCCGGCCGCAAACACGGCAACCGCCGAAAGCAGGCTCGCCAAGGTCGCGGCGGCCCGCCGATCAAATCGGAACCATGCCCCTTTGGATAACCGCGCGATCTCCTTGAAGGCCTTTTCTGCGCCGGTATCATGCCCCTCCTGAAAGACGAAGACGGGAACGCCATGCAGGCCGAGGCTGCCGGCTTTGGCGGCAAGGTCGTCGACATTTTCTTCCATGGCGTCGCCGATATAGACCAGCGCATTGACCTTTGAGGCCGCCGTCTGTTTCAGCGCATGGGCAAGCACCTTGCCGATCTGGGTATGGCCGCTACGGCATTCTATTCGCGTCATCAGCTGCTTCAGCGCATCCGTATTGGTCACGAACGCGGACGAGCGGCACTCGCCCAGGCCGCGAAAATAGACCAGTTGAACCTTGAGCGCCCCGGCCTTGCCGACGGCGTCGAACATCTCGCCCTGCAGCGCACAGGCGAGATCCCAGGTGGGCTGGCGGCTCATTGTGGCGTCGAGAGCAAGGATCAGCCTGCCCGAACCAGTTGAGGACGCGGCGAGCGTCCTTGCCTGACGGACAAATGCGTCGATTTCGCCGGTGCTCGATTGAGGCTTGACCGGTGCAGGATCGGCCCTTGCGGGCACGGGTTGCTTCTTGTCGCTCATGCGATTCAAGATGTGGCGTTGCCGCACCGCTTGCAAGTCCAACATGATGAGACTTGGAGGGCCAGCAATCAAGACAATCGGCCTCGGACTTGGCGCATTCGCCTCAGAGCAGGCCGAGGTCGGCTAGCTCGCGCCTGAGTTTCGGCGGTATCTCGAAGAGCCCGGCCATGCCCTTGCCAAGATCGGCCGGTGCATCGGCCGGTTTCAGGTAGCGCCAGCCCTGAAAGGCGCGGCGCGGCTGCCAGTCGGTACGCACGACCTCAGGATCCAGGATCAGGTGACAGCGGCCGATGCCTTCGTTGTCAGTGAAGGGCCGGATTTCGGTGATCAACTGACGGCACTGGACATTGCCTTTGATCACCCAGTAGAGCGAGCCGCCATCGGTGACCTCGGCGCCGCGCGTCGGCACCATGCGGGTGGTGTGGTATTGCTCGACCGGTTCGCAGGCGCGCCGCCGCTCGTCAAGGCGGAAGGCGATCCACTCCTCCAGATCCTCGACGCTGTCGCAGCCGACGCAGAGCTTTATGAGATTGAGAGACATCGCCTAAGGTTTAGTCCGGCAGGCGAACACGTCAACGGCCCTGCCCGACTTCTCCACAGTGCCAATCCCCAGACGCCAAGCCTGGCGCTCAGTGGGTTTCAGCACTCCACCACATTGACGGCCAGTCCGCCAAGGCTGGTTTCCTTGTATTTCTCGTTCATGTCGAGGCCGGTCTGGCGCATGGTCTCGATCGCCGCGTCGAGCGGCACGAAATGAGTGCCATCGCCCTTGATGGCCAGCGAGGCGGCGGTCACCGCCTTGACCGCGCCCAGCGCATTGCGTTCGATGCACGGCACCTGGACCAGCCCGCCGACCGGATCGCAGGTCATGCCGAGATGATGTTCGAGCGCGATCTCGGCCGCGTTCTCGACCTGCTCGGGCGTGCCGCCCATGACCGCGCACAGACCGGCCGCCGCCATTGCCGAGGCTGAACCGACCTCGCCCTGGCAGCCGACTTCGGCGCCCGAGATCGAGGCGTTGGTCTTGATGATGCCGCCGACCGCCGCAGCCGTCAGCAGGAAATCGCGGATACTCGGCTGATCGGCTTCGGGATGGAAATGCAGCCAGTAGCGCAGCACCGCGGGCAGCGTTCCGGCGGCGCCATTGGTCGGCGCGGTGACGACGCGCCCGCCGGCGGCGTTCTCCTCGTTGACCGCCATGGCGTAGATCGACAGCCAGTCATTGGCGAGCAAGGGATTGGGCCGGTTCTGCTGCCACTGCTCCTGCAGCTTGTCATGCAATTGCCGCGCTCGACGGCGCACCTTAAGCCCGCCCGGCATGATGCCATCCTGCGACAGGCCACGGTCAATACAACGCTTCATGGCGATCCAGATGCCATCGAGGCCGGCATCGAGCTCCTCGCGCGACATCTGCGTCTCCTCGTTGACGCGCTTCATGTCGGCGATGGAAAGCCCGCTTTTCGCCGCCATCGACAGCATCTGGACGGCGTTCTTGAAGGGATAAGGCACTTTCTTGCCTTCCGTCGTCACCGAGTCCTTGGCCTTCATCCGCTGCAGCTCTTCCTCGGAAACCACGAAGCCGCCGCCGATCGAATAATAGATGCGCCTGAGCAGCAGCCGGTCATCGGCGTCATAGGCCGAGAAAGCCATGCCATTGGCGTGGCCGGTGAGCGGCGTCTTGCGATCCAGCACCAGGTCCGTGGCCGGGTCAAAGCGATAGGATGGATGACCGGGCGGCGAAATCCGCTTCTCGGCAGCGATGCGGGCGACAACGCCGTCGGCCTGGTCGGGATCGACGGTCTGCGGCGTCTCGCCGGCAAGGCCGAGCACCACCGCGCGGTCGGACCCATGGCCGATACCAGTGTAGGCAAGCGAACCGTGCAGGCTAGCCACGATGCGATCGACCTTGGCGCCGGCCGGACGCGGCCAGTCGTCTCCCGCGGCTTCGTCGAGAAACCGCCGCGCGGCCGTCATCGGCCCCATCGTGTGCGAGCTTGATGGTCCGATGCCGATCTTGAACAGGTCGAAAACCGAAAGGAACACGCGGCACCGTCTCCGTGATCAATCCACATATAGGAATTCTCATGATGTTTCCGCTCTTTTGAAAATCGCGGCGCAGCGCCTGCCGACCTTGTTTGCTCCGCCAGCGACATGACTGCGATGATCGAGGCGACGGGCTCTGCTTGTGGTAAAAGGACGTGCATGGGCGATTCCTTCCATCTGTCGACGGCCGACCTCGCCGCACTGGCCTTCTTCCTCATCGTGTGGGTGCTGCACACGCTCGCCTCCGACGGAAGACTGGTCCGCCGCGTGTCGCTGACGACAGCGATGAACGCCCAGCGCGAAGCCTGGATGCGGACCATGGCCGAGCGCGAGATCCGCATCGTCGACACCGCCATCATGAGCGGGCTGCAACAGGGAACCGCCTTCTTCGCCTCAAGCTCGCTGATTGCCCTGGGGGGCTGTTTTGCCTTGCTGGGCGCCTCCGACCAGGTCGTTTCGGTGCTGAGCGACTTGCCGCTGGGCGGCGCGCCGTCGCGCGCGGCCTTTCAGATAAAGGTGTTCGGACTGGTGCTGATCCTGGCCTTTGCCTTCTTCAAGTTCGGCTGGGCCTACCGGCTGTTCAACTATTGCTCGATCCTGATCGGCGCCGTGCCGATCCCGCATGGCGAGGCCTCGCGCAACCCGGTGACCGAAACGGCCGTGTGGCGAGCAGCGCGTATGAACATGCTGGCCGGAAAGCACTTCAATTCCGGTCTGCGCGGCGTGTTCTTCTCGATCGGTTATCTCGGCTGGTTCGTCGACCCGATGGTGTTCGTGCTGTCGACGTTGCTGCTTCTGGCTGTGCTGGTCCGCCGCCAGTTCTTTTCCGCCGCGCGGCAGGCGGTGATCGGTCAGCCGCCTGGCCCGTCAGCCGGTCCGGGGAAAAGCCGATCGATCCGGCCCGACAGCCAATAAGCCATCAGCCCGATCCATTCACGGACCGCGGTGGTGGTGACCTCCAGCCCGTTGTAGGGGGGGAATGTGCCGATGCTTTCCGTGCCGGAGGTCATGTAGTCGACCGGCCACGGAACGGTCGGAAAGCCGGCCTTGTCGAACAGCGCCGTGGCGCGCGGCATATGGAAGGCCGAAGTCACCAGCAGCCAGGTCTCGCCGGGTTTCGGTGCGACCAGTTGCCTGGTAAAGATCGCATTCTCATAGGTGTTGCGGGATTTGTTCTCGAGGATCAGCCGATCGGCTGTCACGCCAAGCGCCGTGAGCAGGCGCGGCCCGGAGTCTGCATCGCCCTCACCTTTGATTACCATTTCAACGGTGCCACCGGAGATGGCGATTTTTGCTGTCGGAAAACGCCGCGCCAGCACGGCCGCCTGAACGATCCGGTCGCCGGCGCCGTTAATTTCATAGCCGCCACGCACGGCATTGATGGCACTCTCCAAACCGCCGCCCAGCACGATGATACCGTCGACCCTTTCTGGCAGAGGTGGTCTGGGGAAGCGGTCCTCCAGCGGACTGATCATTATCGCGCCGAGTTCCGTCCATGTCGAAAGCACAAGAATGAGAACGGCAAGGACACTGCCGGCGGTCGCCAATCCTCGCCGGCCGAACATCGCCGCCACCAGCCCCGCCAGCAACAGGAAGATCGCAAAATTCAACGGCTGGACAAAGAACCAGAGAAATTTGGAAAGATAAAAGAACATCCCTCACTCCCAATGTATGTCACCCAAAACGCAGCGGGATAACGACATACATAAGCTTGAGCTAAAGCTCTGCGCATCATTCAAACGCGATGCCCAAGGGACGATACTACCACCACTTTTCCGGCTGAAAGGTGCCGGCCGCCCGTTCGATGACATGGGCGGTCTGGAACAAGGTTTCCTCGTCGAAAGGCCGGCCGATCAGCTGAAGGCCGAGCGGCAGGCCCTTGGCGTCGAGGCCGGCCGGCACGGCGATGCCCGGCAGTCCGGCCATGTTCACCGTCACGGTGAAAATGTCGTTGAGGTACATCTTGACCGGGTCGGCGGCCATGTCCTCGTCGGCGATGCCAAAAGCCGCTGACGGCGTCGCCGGTGTCAGGATGACGTCGACGCCCGCCGCGAACACGGTCTCGAAATCCCGCTTGATGAGGTTTCTCACCTTCTGCGCCTGCAGATAGTAGGCATCGTAGTAGCCGGCCGACAGCACATAGGTGCCGATCATGATGCGGCGTTTGACCTCGCGGCCGAAGCCGGCGGCCCGGGTCTTCTCATACATGTCGACAATGTCCTTGCCTGGCACGCGCAGGCCATAGCGGACGCCATCATAGCGGGCGAGGTTCGACGAGGCTTCGGCGGGCGCCACGATATAATAGGCCGGCAAGGCATATTTCGTGTGCGGCAAGGAAATGTCGACGATCTCGGCGCCGGCATCCCTGAGCCAGGCAATACCCTTCTGCCACAGCGCCTCGATCTCTTCGGGCATACCGTCGACACGATATTCCCGCGGGATGCCGACCTTCATGCCCTTGACCGGTTTGCCGATCGCCGCCTCGTAGTCCGGCACCGGCCTGTCGACCGAGGTGGTGTCCTTCGGATCGACCGAGGCCATGGATTTTAGCAGGATCGCGGCGTCGCGCACGTCGCGGGCGATCGGCCCGGCCTGGTCGAGCGACGACGCGAACGCGACGATGCCCCAGCGCGAGCAGCGGCCATAGGTCGGCTTGATGCCGACCGTGCCGGTGAAGGCGGCGGGCTGGCGGATCGAGCCGCCGGTGTCGGTGGCAGTGGCGCCCGCGCACAGGAACGCCGAGACGGCCGAGGCCGAACCGCCGGACGAACCGCCCGGCACGAGCTGGGCATTGTCCAGCGTGCGCGCGGTCCTGGTGCCGCCGGCCGAGACGAAACCGCCATCACCCTGATGCGTGGTCGGCATCACCACCGTGTCGAGGCGCGAACGCCGCCACGGATTGACGACCGGACCATAGTAGGACGTCTCGTTGGATGAGCCCATGGCGAACTCGTCCATGTTGAGCTTGCCCAGCATGACGGCGCCGTCGGACCACAGATTGGCGGTGACGGTCGATTCGTAGCGCGGCTTGAACCCGTCCAGCACGTGGCTGCAGGCTTGGGTATGAATGCCCTCGGTGCCGAACAGGTCCTTGATCCCGAGCGGTATGCCTTCGAGCGAACCGCCCTCGCCCTTGGCCAGTTTCGCGTCCGAGATCTTGGCCATGCCGCGCGCCTTGTCGTCGGTGACCGCGACATAGGCGTTGAGCGCCGGATTGGCCCGCTCGATCGCCGAGAGATAGGCGTCGGTGATCTCGGTTGCGGTGATTTCCTTGGCGCGCAGCTTGGCGCGGGCCTGCGAAATCGTGAGTTGCGTCAGGTCGCTCATCGGGCAAGGCTCTTTTCGTAAAACACCGACCACTCGGTATCAGGGTAATCCAGAACTGGGCCGCAGCGCGAGAAACCGGCGCGTTCGTAGACAGTCCAGGCGGCCGGATGGCGGTCGCCGGTCTCCAGGACCAGGCGCTTCAGCCCTTCGCTGCGCGCCAACGCCTCGACCCGCTCGACGATTTTCGCGCCGATCTTCCGGCCGCGATGCGAGGGACGCGTATACATGCGCTTGACTTCGCCAATGACGCCATCGTGGCGTTTGAGTGCGCCACAGCCTATTGCCAAGCCGTTGTCGCGGGCGATGAAGACGGTCGTATTCTCGTCGGCCATCTGCTCGACGGTCATGTGGTAGCAATGCTCCGGCGGCGTCAGTTCTAGCAGCGTGGTGTTGAGCTCGTCGATCAGCCCCCGCACATCGTCCTGCAATGGCGTCTCGATGGCGATCTCGATTGCCATCGGCCGCTACTCCACGACCTTCGGAACGAGGAAGAAATTCTCTTCGGTCGCTGGTGCATTGGCGACGATGTCGGCCGCCTTGTTGCCGTCGGTGACGACGTCCTGGCGTTTCTTCATCTCCATCGGGATGACCGACGTCATCGGCTCGACGCCGGAAACGTCGACTTCGTTCAACTGCTCGACAAAACCGAGGATGGCATTCAACTCGCCGGTCATGCGCTCGGCATCCTCCTCGCTCACCGCAATGCGGGCGAGACGCGCGACGCGCTTCACAGTCTTGACATCAACGGACATATTTGTCGCCTCGGGAAAACCAGGTCGCGCTATAGCGGCGTGGCGCGTGCCGCGCAACATGCATCATGCCGACAACGCGGCCGGAACGTCTATGGCAGCGCCACGCCGTCGCAGAGGAAATAGCTGCCGCTGTTGCCGCTCGCCTCGCTTTCGTCCTCGACGGGCCGGACCGAAACCAGATCGACCTGCTTCGCGTTCATTTGCGTGACCGACAAGACGTCCGGAAAGAGATAGCCCGGCTCCTGGCAAATCGCGGTCACCGCCCAGCTCGGCGAACGTGTCGCCTTGGTGATCTCAAGGAATTCGCAATTGTATTCGATGCTTTCCAGGCCGCGGGACGACAGCACGAGGTTTCCGGCTTCGATCACCGTCTGCAGCGTATCCTTCTTGGCTTGGGCACAAAGCTCCTCGGATTGGAGATAGACACCCTCGATGAAATCCTCCGCGGCCGGCGCAGGCGACGCCGCAACCAGCATCGAAATGCAAAGAGAACTCCTCAAGACCATGTTTTCATTCCATTTTGCTATCTTCTACTCGGTATCTCCTACAAGGTAATCGTCTCGCCGATCTTCGGCAATGCCACTTTCACATCCGATCCGTCCATTCCGGCCACGAACTTTTCGGCGGTCTGGTCGATGATCGGAAACGTGCCGAAGTGACTGGGAATGACCGTATCGAAGTCGAAGAAGCGCCGGCAGGCAAGGGCCGCCACCGCGCCGCCCATGGTGAAGCGGTCGCCGATCGGCACGATGCCGATCTTGGGCTCGTGCAATTCGTTGATCAGCGCCATGTCGGAAAAAATGTCGGTGTCGCCCATATGGTAGAGCGTCTTGTCTTCCGGAAAATGCAGGACGAGCCCGCCCGGATTGCCGAGGTAGGTGTTCTGGCCATTGTCGCCCGGGAACGACGAGGAATGCAGTGCCTGGACGAGGGTGGTGGTGAAACCGCCGCAATCGACAGTGCCGCCTATATTGCCGGGGTTGATCTTCTTGTCGTTGACGCCCTTGCCGACCAGGTACATGCAGATTTCGAAATTGGCGACCAGCATGGCGCCACTTTTCCCGAGCACTTCCAGCGCACCGCTGACGTGATCGCTGTGGCCGTGCGTCAACAACACATGCGTGACCCCTTCCGCGGGCCCTTCCCAACCACCGGTCCAGGACGGATTGCCGATCAGATAGGGGTCGATGAGGATTTTCGCGTCCGCGGTCTCGATGCGGAATGCCGAATGGCCGTACCAGGTCAGTTTCATCAATGCTTTCCTCGATTTTTGCTTCGGTAGAGGATAGAACGCCGACGGCAAAGTTAAAGTGCCGCTGCGTCCTCTGCGCGCACAGGACGCACCGCGCCATGATCAAAAGGAAAGCGGTTGAGCGTCATCACGATCGAGGAATTACCGGCGCGGCTCGGCGGCGGCAAGACGCTGGCCGGGCTCGATCTCGGCGACAAGACGATCGGCGTGGCGGTTTCCGACCGGGGTTTTTCCTTCGCTCATCCGCGCCCCGTCATCATGCGCCGGAAATTCTCGCTCGATGCCGCCGCTCTCCTCGCCTTGCTGCAGAAGGAGAATGCCGGGGCCGTGGTGCTTGGCCTGCCGGTCAACATGGACGGGTCGGAAGGACCCCGCGCCCAGAAATCCCGCGCCTTCGTCCGCAACATGGCTGGCCTAACCGACCTGCCTTTCGTTTTTTGGGACGAGCGGCTGTCGACGGTGGCGGCCGAGCGGACATTGATCGAGATGGATTTTTCGCGCCGCAAACGCGCCAGCAAGATCGATTCGGCCGCTGCGGCCTTTATCCTGCAGGGCGCTCTCGACCGGCTTCAGACACTCGGCGTCGATGCCTGGTCGAAATAGCGCTCGCGCATTGTCCTGATCCAGCCGGCGATCGCCCGGCGCCGGCGAAACGCCCAAAACGCCATCAAGAGCAGCCCGTCGAGCACGCAGGCCTTCGCCACCATGCCGGGAATGACGGCCGGATCGACGCCAAGCATCTGCCCGTAAAGCTGGAAGACGAGATCATGCAATTGCCGGCTGAGCATGACATAGCCGAAATTGATGTCGTTGAGCGACAGGAAGAACCAGCCCCAGAATAGAGCGAGCGGAGCAACCCATAGTGCGAACAGATAGCGCATCAGCGGCCATTCCTCGGTTTGGCGTCCGATCGACCGGAGATGCGCGAGAGCAAGGAACTGTGCGCCGCGTCCTTCGCCATCAGATGCGCGGCGGCGCGGATATCGGCTCTGGCCGGCACCGCCACGGCGAAGGCCGAGCGCCGCTCCGCAAGCATGGCGACATAGGAGGCCAGAAGCGCGGCCAGCTGCACCGCGACGGCCATGAACAACCCGTTGATGCCTTGCGCGGCGCCGCCGATCAGAACGAGCGACAACACGGCGGAGGCCGAGATGAAGGCGGTCCGCACGACGCTGTCGACGGCTCGCGGATCTGGCGCGCCGCTGATCAGGGTCTCTACGAAGGCCCAGCAAAACAGCATCGCAACAACGAGCAGTGCAACGGCGAGCGGCGCTACTACGACGGCGTTTTCGAGATCGACGAAATGGGCATTTTGAATGGCGACGCCCAACACGCCGAGCGCCGCCGCGACGCCGCGATTTCCGTCAATGCAGATGAACGCCAGCAGGGCGAAAGCCACTGCCCAGTGCAAGGCCAGAAAGGAGGTCAATATATACCGCATGGCGTTCCTGCTTTGGTAAACAGGACAGTGGGCTTTGAGGCCCGCCACCGCAATGGAAACCATTTGTTAAGGTTAACGGCCATCCACAGGCGCACGACAGCGCCGGTCCTGGCGCTTTACACGCCGGCAATGCCTGCTATGGCACGGTCTCCCTCCGAGACGCCTTCATGCAAGCCACGTTCGAAAGCATCCTGCCGATTTTCCTGCTTATCCTGTGCGGGAATATTTTGCGGCGCCTCAACGCGGTCGATCCCGCCGGCTGGGACGGCATCAATCGGCTGGGCTACTGGTTCTTCTATCCGTCACTGATCTTCGTGACGATCGTAAACGCCGATTTCAGCGGCCTGCAGCTGGATGCCATGATGTTGGCGCTGGCTGTCACCTTGCCCTTGATGTTCGCACTCGTGCTGTCGCTGTGGCCGCTCCTGCGCAAGGCCGGACTGGCCGGGGCGGCCGAATTCTCCTCGATTTTCCAGACGTCGATCCGCTGGAACGGTTTCATGGCGCTTGCCATTGCCCAAAAACTGTTTCCGCCCGCCGGCATGGCCGTCGTCGCGCTGGTAATGGCGATCATCATCCTTCCAATCAATCTGATGACGGTTTTCGTGGTTACGCGCTTTGCCGACAGGACGGCCAACTGGCCGACGCTGATGCGCCGCATGGCGACCAATCCAATGGTGATTGCGGCCGCAGGAGGTCTTCTGCTGCGCGTGATGCCCTTCGAACTTTTTGCGCCGCTCAACAAGACGCTTCAGCTGATTGGCCAGGCCGCGCTCGGGCTTGGCCTAGTCGGCATTGGTGCGGGCCTGAGGCTCGACAGCCTGGTCAAGCCCAGGATCGCTGTCCTCGTCCCGGTCGCGGTCAAGCTGGTGGTATTTCCGGCGCTGCTGTTGGCGATGTCCATCTTGCTGGGCGTCACCGGCGAGGAATTGCTGTTTCTCATCCTGTGCGGCGCCGTGCCGACCGCCATGAATGGCTATGTGCTGGCAAGGCAGATGGGCGGCGACGCCGAGCTTTACGCCACGGTGACCACGCTGCAGACGCTTCTGTCCTTCGCGACCATCCCGGTTGCACTGCTGTTGGCGGCTCAGTTCGTCGGCGGATAGAGCGTGTCGATGATCATCCGGGCATCGTGGCGCGAATCGAGCATGCCATAGGTGTTGCGCCACTGGCCGGCCAGCCGCGTTTCGACGAAAGCATCGGCGATCCGCCCTGCTCCCAGCCGGCGCAGCTCCGCCGCCGCCGCCGACAGCGCCAGTTGCTCCGTCAGCAGCCGCGCCGAGCCCTCGTCGGTTGCCGCCACCTGCATCGCCGCCCTGAGTACGCCGACGGTGCCAC
>NZ_NWQG01000087.1:0-9956 GCF_002529485.1 Mesorhizobium sanjuanii | reverse complement strand
GAGTACGCCGACGGTGCCACGCCCGCCGGCGCCGAGATCGCGGTCGATGCCGCTCAGCACCTCGTCGAACAGGCCGGGCGCCCGGCCGAGCACACGCAGCACGTCGAGCGCCATCACATTGCCGGAACCCTCCCAGATCGCATTGACCGGCGCCTCGCGGTAATAACGGGCAAGCGGCGCTTCCTCGACATAGCCATTGCCGCCAAGGCATTCCATCGCCTCGTAGAGCAGCGGCGGCGCTATCTTGCAGACCCAGTATTTGACGACCGGGGTCATGGCGCGGGCGAAAGCCGCTTCGCCGCGGTCGCTGGCCGCCTCGTCGAAGGAACGCGCCAGCCGAAACGACAGCGCGGTGGCGGCAGCGACGTCGAGCGCCATGTCGGCCAGCACGCGCTGCATCAGCTGCTGCTCGATCAAATTGGCGCCGAACACCTGGCGGTGACGTGTGTGGTGCACGGCTTCGGCCAGCCCGGCACGCATGATCGCCGACGAAGCGACGGCGCAATCGAGTCGGGTCAGCGTCACCATGTCCATGATCGTCTTTACGCCCGCGCCGGGTTCGCCGACCATTTCGCCAATGGCATTCACGAATTCCACTTCGGACGAGGCGTTGGAACGGTTGCCGAGCTTGTCCTTCAACCGCTGGAAGCGGAAACCGTTGCCCGATCCATCGCCAAGAATCCGCGGAACAAGAAAGCACGAAAGCCCTTCCGGCGCCTGGCCGAGCACCAGGAAGGCATCCGACATTGGCGCCGACATGAACCATTTGTGGCCGGTGAGCCGATAGAAACCGCTGCCGGCGCGCTCGGCCCTGGTGGTGTTGGCGCGCACATCCGTGCCGCCCTGCTTCTCGGTCATGCCCATGCCGAGCGTCAGCCCGGTCTTTTCGACCGGAGGCTTTTGGCTCTGGTCGTATTTGCGCGTCGTCACCCTGGGCGCCCATTCGCGAAACAGCTTCGGGCTGGCCATCAGCGCCGCCAGCGATGCGCTGGTCATGGTGATGGGACAGAGATGCCCGGTTTCGAGCTCGGCCGTCAGGTAGAATCGGGCGGCGCGCACCTGATGGCGGCGCCCGACTTCGGCATCGCCATTTTCCCAGACCGAGGAATGCAGGCCGTTGGCCACCGACCGGCGCATCAACGCATGGTAGGCGGGGTGGAACTCGACCTGATCGATACGCCGGCCTTGCCGGTCATGGGTCCTGAGTTTCGGTGTCTCGACATTGGCAAGACGGGCCAGTTCCTGCGCCTCCTGCGTCAGCACGAAACGGCCAAGCCCGTCGAGATCCTTGCGCACCGGATCGGAAAAGCGCTCGGCAAGCTGGATCAGCAACGGATCGCCTCGCCACGCATTGCCGCCCGTCAGCGGCGGCGGCTGGTTGATCACGTCGTCGGTCACGAACTGTCCCTGTTGTCTGAAGGCTAAGAAGTTATCTGAAGGCTACGAATCCCAACCCGCTGGCGGTTATAGCCCAAGCGTTGCTGCGCGCGCGACGAAAAACCGGGGAGAAAGGCCGCAATCCAAAGCTGGTGCTTGCGGCTGCAAAATCTGAGCCCTATAGCAGCGCCTTGAGATGACCGACGCTTCGTCCCTGCCGCTTTATCCTCACCGCCATCTTCTGGGCATCCGCGATCTTTCCCCCGCCGACATCGAGCTTTTGCTCGACCGAGCCGACCGGGCGGTGGCGATCTCCCGGCAGCCGGAGAAGAAGACTTCGACGCTGCGCGGCCGCACCCAGATCAACCTCTTCTACGAAGCTTCGACCCGCACGCAATCCTCGTTCGAACTGGCCGGAAAGCGGCTCGGCGCCGATGTCATGAACATGTCGGTGGCGAGCTCCTCGGTGAAGAAGGGCGAGACCCTGATCGACACGGCGATGACGCTGAACGCCATGCGCCCCGACATACTGATCATCCGCCACCAGTCGGCGGGTGCTGCAGCACTTCTGGCGCAGAAGGTTGGCTGTTCGGTGGTCAATGCCGGCGATGGTGCCCATGAGCACCCGACGCAGGCGCTGCTCGACGCGCTGACCATCCGCCGCGCCAAAGGTCCGCTGTCGAAGCTGATCGTGGCGATCTGTGGCGATATCCTGCATTCGCGCGTGGCGCGCTCCAACATCATGCTGCTCAACGCGCTCGGCGCCCAAGTCCGCGTCGTGGCACCGTCGACGCTTCTGCCCGCCGGCATCGAGAAAATGGGCGTGATCGTCTGCCGCTCGATGGCCGAGGGGCTTAAAGACGCCGACGTGGTGATGATGCTGCGCTTGCAGCGAGAGCGCATGGAGGGTGCCTTCGTGCCTTCGGTGCGCGAATATTTCCGCTATTTCGGCCTCGATGCCGAGAAGTTGAAAGCTGCCAAGGGCGACGCGCTGGTGATGCATCCGGGCCCGATGAACCGCGGCGTCGAAATCGCTTCGGAAATCGCCGACGGCCCGCAGAGCGTCATCCAGGAACAGGTGGAGATGGGCGTGGCCGTGCGCATGGCAGTCATGGAGGCACTGCTCGACCCGCGTCGAAACCAAGAGGGGCGAAACCAAGAGGGCCGCGGCGCATGAGCACCACGGTCTTCGACAAGGTTCGCATCATCGACCCGTCGCGCGGCATCGACGAGGTCGGCGCAGTCATCGTCGAAGGCCGCAAGATCGTCGCCGCCGGCAGGGACGCGCTCAATCACGGCGCTCCTGAAGGCGCCACGATCATCGATGGCGCAGGCAAGGCGGTTATTCCCGGCCTGATCGACGCACGCGTCTTCATCGGCGAACCCGGTGGCGAACACCGCGAAACAATTGCCTCGGCCAGCGTGGCGGCGGCAGCCGGCGGCGTAACCTCGCTCGTCATGATGCCCGATACCGACCCGGTGATCGACAATGTCGCGCTGGTCGAATTCGTGCTGCGCACCGCCAAGGATACTGCCAGCGTCAACATCTTTCCGGCGGCGGCGATCACCAAGGGGCTTGAAGGCCGCGAGATGACCGAGTTCGGCCTACTCCTCGAAGCCGGCGCGGTCGCCTTCACCGACGGTCGCCACACCATATCAAGCGCGCTGGTCATGCGCCGCGCGCTGACCTATGCGCGCGATTTCGGTGGCGTCATCGCCCATGAAACCCAGGATGCCGACCTCGCTTCTACCGGCGTCATGAATGAAGGCCTCTATGCCAGCTGGCTCGGCCTTGCCGGCATTCCGCGCGAGGCTGAGTCCATTCCGCTGGAACGCGACCTGGCGCTGGCGCGGCTGACCGGCGGCGCCTATCACGCGGCCAAGATCTCGACGGCGATGGCGGCGGCAGCGGTCACGCGCGCCAAGGCCGACGGCGCCAATGTCACGGCAGGTGTGTCGGTCCACAATCTGTCGCTCAACGAGAACGATGTCGGGGAGTACCGCACCTTCTTCCGGCTGACGCCGCCGCTGCGCGCCGAGGAAGACCGGCTGGCGATGATCGAGGCGGTCAAGGACGGCACCATCGACATCATCGTCTCCTCGCACGACCCGCAGGACGTCGACACCAAGCGCCTGCCCTTCGCCGATGCGGCGGCTGGCGCCATCGGGCTGGAAACGCTGCTGGGTGCGGCACTCCGGCTCTATCACAATGGAGACGTGCCGCTGCTGCGGCTGGTCGAGGTGCTATCCACCGCCCCGGCGAAGCTCTTTGGCCTGCCCGGCGGAACGCTGAAGCCGAGCGCGTTGGCCGATCTCGCGCTGGTCGATCTGGACGAGCCATGGATCGTCAGCGAAGGCGGCATTCGCTCGCGCTCGAAAAACACCTGTTTCGAAGGCGCGCGGCTGCAGGGCAAGGTCTTGCAAACCATGGTGGCGGGACGCACAGTATTTTCGGCATAGTCGGCTGGACGCAGCGCTCGCAATCCGATTGACTTGAGAAACGCGAGAGGGAACAATGGCTTACGGTCCGGTCTTGGCACTTTTGTTCGGCTACCTGCTCGGCTCGATTCCGTTCGGGCTGCTGATCACCCGTGCCGCCGGCCTTGGCGACGTGCGCAAGATCGGCTCCGGTAATATCGGCGCCACCAATGTGCTCAGGACCGGCAACAAGGGGCTCGCCGCCGCCACGCTGCTGCTCGACGCGCTGAAGGGTACGGCCGCTGTGCTGATCGCCGGCCGCTTTGCTCCGGAGCTTGGGCTTTGGGCCGGACTTGGCGCTTTCCTTGGCCATCTCTTTCCGATCTGGCTCGGCTTCAAGGGCGGCAAGGGCGTGGCTACCTATCTCGGCGTGCTGATTGCCCTTGCCTGGCAGGTGGCGCTGATCTTTGCCGTCGTCTGGCTGGCGGTTGCGTTCCTGGCCCGCTACTCCTCGCTGGCGGCGCTGACGGCTGCGATCATCGTACCGATCGCGCTCTATTTCCTCAGCACACCGCAGGTTGCCGGACTGTTCGTATTGATGAGCCTGATCGTCATCATAAAGCACCGGGCGAATATCGAGCGGCTGCTGGCCGGCACCGAGGGCAAGATCGGGGCCAAGGGATGAGCCAGCGTTCCGCCGGGCCGCGCCTCAGCGACCGGCAGCGGCTGAGCTGGCTTCGCTTGATACGAACGCCGAATGTCGGCCCGGCGACCTTTCGCGATCTGATCAACCGCTTCGGTTCGGCCGAAGCAGCCCTTGAAATCCTGCCCGAACTGATGATCTCGGGCGGCGCCAGCCGCATCGCCCGCATCCCGTCAGTCGCCGAGGCCGAAGCCGAACTGGAAACCGCCCGTCGGGCCGGCGCCCGCTTCGTCGGCATCGGCGAGGCCGACTACCCGCCGCTGCTGAAGAGCATGGATCATCCGCCGCCGCTGCTCGCGGTCAGGGGCGAAGGCGCGGTGTTGCGCTTGCCGGCAATCGCCATCGTCGGCGCCCGCAATGCGTCGCTGGCCGGCATCAAGATGGCGCGGACGCTCGCCGCCGAACTAGGCCGCGACGGCTATGGCATCGTCTCCGGCCTGGCGCGCGGCATCGATACCGCGGCCCATCAGGGCAGCCTTGCGACCGGCACGATCGGTGTGTTGGCCGGCGGCCTCGATATGCCCTACCCGCCCGAGAATGCCGGCCTGTGCGACGAGATTGCCGAGCGCGGCGGCGCAATCATCTCGGAAATGCCGTTCGGCTGGCAGCCGCGCGCCCAGGATTTTCCGCGCCGCAACCGCCTTGTCGCCGGCGCTGCCCTGGGACTTGTCGTGGTCGAGGCCGCGCAACGCTCCGGCTCGCTGATCAGCGCCAGGCTTGCTGGCGAGATGGGCCGGCTGGTCTTCGCCGTCCCCGGCTCGCCGCTCGATCCGCGCGCCGCCGGCACCAACGGCCTGCTCAAGGACGGCGCCACCCTCGTCACCGAGGCATCGGACATTTCCAGCGCGATCGCACCGCTGGTCGGCACGCAGATGCCGAGGGCGCCGCTCGAGGAGCCGCCCGATTTCTCGGTGACGCCGCCGCCCGGCGAGGACGACCGCGCCCGTGTCATCGAGGCGCTCGGCCCGACGCCGGTGGCGGTCGACGAGATCATCCGTCACACCGGCCTGCATCCGGCCCAGGTTTTCATGGTGTTGCTGGAACTCGACCTTGCCGGCCGGCTGGAACGGCATGCAGGCGGGAACGTATCGCTGGTCCGATCGAGATCCCCCGTGAAAATGCTCGCCGACGCATCTCGATTGGCTCTTGCCGCAAACCACTCCGCTCGGGCCCGCGTCAAACCGATAAGGCAAATACCGGCGTAATCTGCAGGCACATCCACTGTCGTATCAAAGACGGCCCATGTGCTGGTCGGCTCTTGGACGGGCAAAAATCTCATAAAAGCACCTGCTAATATATGCCCTCGAACTTAGGGACCGGGCTTTGTTCCTGCATCGCTCAAACGAAGGAGAATTTCCGACAGGCGCCGCCTGATGCGTTGGCTTGGGCCGAGCGCCTGTCGGTGCCGTCGGCTTGGCTCGCTGGCGCGGAGCTCAGTGCAACTGTTGTCGCTCTTGTCGGGAAAAGAATGGCCGGCGCCACTTGGGGGCGTTGGGGTAGATTGCCTAATGGGCGCCGGCCAGGCGGAACCAGGTCCGCCGCCTGCGTATAAAAGCCAAGTTCGCGAGACTTGTTATGGTGTGATCGCGGAAGACTCAATTCCGAGCATCTGTCCGGAACCGACCCTGTTTTTGTTGGTGAGCGCGTCGGGGTTCGAACCCGAGACCTACTGATTAAAAGTCAGTTGCTCTACCGGCTGAGCTACGCGCTCCCGCGGGCCCAGATATGCCGCCCTCGAAATTGCGCGGAACATAGGGAGAGTGCCGCAACGGGTCAACCGGAAAAAGACAAAGCGAAAGCCAGGATTTTTCGCGGTGCCGGAGCGCCTCGCGCCACCGAGCCGGCAGGCGCTAGACAGTATTCGACAGGCGAGCGAAAGGCTGGCCATCAGCGCAGCGGCCAAGCGAGAGAAACATTACAAATCAGCGGCTTGCTATTTTTCGCGGAACAATTGCACGCCCTGCCCGTTTCCTCGCCACAAGGGACGTCAACCACCCTTCAAGGAGAAAGATCATGAACAAGATCATGTCGGGTCTGCTGGCGACCACTCTCTCGCTTTCGTTCGCTGCCGCGGAGATCGTGCCGGTCAACGCGCAGCCGACCTATGCGCCACTGAGCCAGGGGCTTTCGTCAAACGTCCAGTCCGTCCAGTATGAGCCTTGGCGGAAGCGGCACCTCAACCGCAATTTCTCCCGCCGAGATTTTTCGCGTCGCAACTTTGCCCGTAACGACGGGATGTATTGGCGCGGTCATCGCGGTTCGCGCGAATGGCGTCGCGGCTATCGCCGTCATGGCGACTACTGGTTCCCGCTGGCTGCCTTCGCCACTGGCGCGCTGATCACCGGCGCGATCGTTAACAACCAGAACCGCGTCTATCGGGGCGATGCCCATGTGCAGTGGTGCTATGACCGCTACCGGTCCTACCGTGCATCGGACAATACTTTCCAGCCTTATAACGGTCCGCGCCAGCAGTGCTATTCGCCCTACTGACGGCTGCCAGTCAGTAACAGCGTCGCTGAGAGCCCGTGCCTCCATTGGCACGGGCTTTCTCGTTGATCTGGTACGCAGGAAGGGATTCCCCGTTCAGCTAGCCCAGTCGATGGTCTTGATGGTCAGATATAAGCCTCCGCCTTCACTACGCGGACAACGGTAGGCACCGAGGGCGTCGCAAATTCGAACCATTACGGCGGTCAGTCCCCAACCGAGCGCTTCCACGTCGTCCGTGTCCGTCACAAACGCCTGAGTAAGTTCGTCAAGGCCGCTCAGTTCTCCGAAGGATCGAGCGAGCTTTGCGTCGCTAATGATTTGGGTAGGTACGTTTGAATCTGCCCAACCCCAACGCCAATTGCCAGCCTTTGCGCTCGTAGTGCCCGCTATCTGGATGTCGGCGACAACCTTGATCACGCCGTCCTCCGAGAACCGAAGCTTTCCATCCGTGAGGTCGTAGTCGTAACGAGCCCAATGGCCGAGGCGGAAATCATTCTCTAAGCGCATATTCTTGGCGTCAAGCTGATCGAAAGCCTCGTCGCGCCAAGCAGAATACCAGCCTGTATCCATTCCCCTCAACCGCCACTCACCACCCGATCGCTGCTTATTGCACGCTAAGAGTCCTGCGCACAGCGTCGCGCCAGCCCGCCAGTTTGGCGGAACGTATCGAAGCATCCATATCCGGCTTGAAGCGCCGGTCAAGCGCCCAGCTCCTGGCGAACTCTTTTGCCTTCGGCCACACACCCGCCTTCGAGCCGGCCAGCCACGCCGCACCCAGTGCCGTCGTCTCGAGAATGGTCGGACGGTCGACTGGCGCGTCGAGAATGTCGGCCAGTCGCTGCATGGTCCAGTCCGACGCCACCATGCCGCCGTCGACACGAAGCACGGTTTTGGCTGAAGCGCCCCTCCAGTCCTTGCGCATCGCGTCAAGCAGGTCGCGGGTCTGGAAAGCGACTGATTCAAGTGCGGCGCGGGCAAATTCCGCCGGGCCTGAATTGCGGGTCAGCCCGAAGATGGCGCCGCGCGCATCGGCGTCCCAATGCGGCGCGCCGAGCCCGACAAAGGCCGGCACCAGATAGACATTTTGTGTCGGATCGGCTGACGCCGCCAGGACACCGCTCTGCTCGGCCTTGCCGATCACCTTGATGCCGTCGCGCAGCCACTGCACGGCCGCACCCGCGATGAAGATCGAGCCTTCCAGCGCATAGGTGGTCTTGCCGTTCAGCCGATAGGCAATGGTCGTCAAAAGCCGGTTCTTCGAGCGCACCAGATCGCCGCCGGTGTTGAGCAATGCAAAACAGCCGGTGCCGTAGGTGGATTTCATCATGCCCGCCTCGAAACAGGCTTGGCCGATGGTCGCCGCGTGCTGGTCGCCCGCCACGCCGAGAATTCTGATCTCTGCGCCAAACAGACTTTTCTCCGTGATTCCATAATCATCGGAGCAATCCCTGACGTCAGGCAGCATCGCGGCCGGGATACGCAGGATGGAAAGCAGTTCGTCGTCCCAGGCGTTTTTCTCGATGTTGTAGACCAGCGTGCGTGAGGCGTTGGTGGCATCGGTGGCATGAACCTTGCCGCTGGTCAGCCGCCAGATCAGGAAACTGTCGATGGTGCCGGCCAGCAACTCACCCTTCTCGGCGCGTTTCCTGGCACCTTTCACCTTGTCCAGCATCCAGGCAATCTTGGTGCCCGAGAAATAAGGATCGAGCAGCAGCCCGGTCTTTTTCGTGAATGTCTTCTCCAGGCCCTGCTTCTTCAGCTTCTGGCACAGCGGCGCGGTGCGGCGGTCCTGCCACACGATGGCGTTGTGGATCGGCTTGCCGGTCGCCCTCTCCCAGATGACGACGGTCTCGCGCTGGTTGGTGATGCCGATGGCGGCGACATCGGAAGCCTCGCGGCCGGCATTCTCGAGCGCGGCCTTCACCGTTACGAGGACGCTTCCCCAGATTTCCTCCGGGTCGTGCTCGACCCAGCCAGAGGCCGGATAATGCTGGGTGAATTCCTGCTGCCCACTGCCGGCAATTTTCATCTTGTCGTCGAACAGGATCGCCCGGCTCGATGTGGTGCCCTGATCGATCGCTAGGATGTATCCGGTCATAGTCCCTCCCGGGTAGTCTTTTACACAAACAGGGGAGACGGCAAGATGCCGCCTCCCCCGATTTACGCGATGCCGGCGTGTCCGCCAGCACCAAAATTACTTCTGCCAGCTCTTCACCAGTTCGTCGTAGTTGATGGTGATCGGCTTTTCCTTCTCGTTCTCGATCTTCAGCTGGGGAGCGAGATTGCCTTTCTTGACGGCGTCGGCGTTCCAATAGGCGAGGTCATGCTCTTCGGCCATCTTCGGGCCGATATCGCCCTGGACGCCTGCCTTTTCCAAGCGCTCCATGACCTTTTCTTGCTCGGAGCAGAGCGAGTCCATCGCCTCCTGCGCCGTCTTGGCGCCCGATGAGGCATCGCCGATCGCCTGCCACCAGAGCTGTGCCAGCTTCGGATAGTCAGGCACATTGGTGCCGGTCGGCGACCACTGGACGCGCGCCGGCGAGCGGTAGAACTCGACCAAGCCGCCGAGTTTCGGAGCCCGTTCGGTGAAGCTCTTGTCGTGGATCGTGCTTTCGCGGATGAAGGTCAGGCCGACATGGCTCTTCTTCACGTCGACGGTCTTCGAGGTGACGAACTGCGCGTAGAGCCAGGCGGCCTTGGCGCGGTCGTCCGGCGTCGACTTCATCAGCGTCCAGGAACCGACGTCCTGATAGCCGAGCTTCATGCCGTCCTTCCAGTAGACACCGTGCGGCGACGGCGCCATGCGCCATTTCGGCGTGCCATCGTCGTTCAGCACCGCCTTGGCGCCGGCGTCGACCATGGAGGCAGTAAAGGCGGTGTACCAGAACATCTGCTGGGCGACCGACCCTTGCGCCGGCACCGGACCGGATTCGGAGAAGGTCATGCCTTGGGCCTCGGCCGGTGCGTAGGC
>NZ_NWQG01000086.1:0-12268 GCF_002529485.1 Mesorhizobium sanjuanii | reverse complement strand
CCCCCAACCACGCCGCCTCCAACCACGCCGCCTCCAACCGATAGTTCACCTCCGACGACCGATAAAGTCGTCGGTACCAGCGGAGCCGATGTTCTTAAGGCAAACGGTGCCGGTGCCCACACAATGACCGGCTACGGCGGCAACGACGATTACTATGTCGACCATGCAAACGACAAGGTGGTCGAGGCCGCTGGCCAGGGCCAGGACAGGGTGTGGACCTCCGTGAGCTATGCGCTCGCGGCCGGTTCGTCGATTGAAGTCCTTGGCACCACCAAGGACGCCGGCACCACCGCAATCAACCTGACCGGCAACGAATTGGCTCAAACCATCCACGGCAATGCCGGTAACAACGTCATCAACGGCGGCGGCGGCGCCGACAAGATGGTCGGCTTTGGCGGCAACGACGATTACTATGTCGACAATACCGGCGACAGGGTGATCGAGTCCGCTGGCCAGGGTCAAGACAGGATATGGACTTCCGTGAGCTACGCGCTCGAGGCCGGCTCTTCGATTGAAGTCCTTGGCACCACGAAGGATAACGGCACCACGGCAATCAACCTGACCGGCAACGAGTTGGCTCAAACCATCCACGGCAACGATGGCGCCAATGTCATCAACGGCGGCGGCGGCGCCGATAAGTTGCGTGGCTTTGGCGGCAACGACATTTTCGTCTTCGATAGCGCCCTTGGTAAGGGCAATGTCGACAAGATTGTCGACTTCAACGCGTCCCAGGACAAGATCCACCTCGAGAACGCCATTTTTGCCGGGCTGAGCGCGGGCGCGCTCACAGCCGCCGCTTTCTTTGCCGGGACGGCCGCGCACGACAGCTCCGACCACATCATCTATAACAGCTCAACCGGAGCGCTCTCTTTCGACAGCGACGGCATTGGCGGCGCGGCTCAGATACAGTTCGCCACCCTTTCTCCAGGCCTCTCGCTTACCGCAAGCTCATTCTTTGTGACTTGAACTCTGGCAGGGGACAACGTCCGGCGAGGGCTGCTGTGGTCAAGCAAGACCAAACAGACAGCCCTCGTTGCCTGCCAAGAATCGGCCGACCCGACATCGAGGTCTACAACGTATGAAGCACGCGGCGAACGACAGGCCGGCTCGCCTATGAGCGAGAAGACGACGGCGTCGCCTTTCCGCACTTGCAACGGGCCGACGCTTCATCGGCGCTGATGAAGGGCCAAATGTCCTTCGGCGGCGGCCACTTCCGACTGCCGCGGCTCGCGCGGTCCAGCCGTGATCCTTAGCCAGCCCACTCGCCTAGTGCTGCGCAGCAATCGCACTCAGAAATATCTCTCCGAATTCCCTGAGCTTCGCGGCGCCGACGCCATTCACTTCGGCGAAAGCGTCGAGGTCGCGCGGGCGGCGCTCAGCCATGTCGATCAGCGTGCGATCGGAGAAGATCACATAGGCCGGCACCTGGCGTTCCTTGGCAAGGCGCAGCCGCAGCGCTTTGAGCGCGGCCAGCAGCGAAGCATCGAGACCTTCGGTATCAGCAGTACCTCCGGCGGAACGCAGCTTGCCGCGCGCGGCAAGCTGCCGCGTCTCGATGCGATACTGGAACGGAATCTCGCCACGGCCGAGCGCATGGCCCTTCTCAGTGATGGCGAGACCGCCATGGCCGGACGGATCCGGCTCCAGGAAACCGCCAGCGACAAGCTGCCGGATCAGCGACAGCCAGAAATCCTTCTTGTGCGCCACTCCACCGCCGAAGCTGGCGAGCCTTTCATGGCCTCTGGCCAGCACCTTCTCGGTTTCATGGCCGAGCAGAATGTCGATGACATGGGCCGCACCGAAGCGTTCGCCGCTCTGCGCGACCGCCGCCAGGATGATGCGCGCCTCAGCCCCGCCATCCGCGCGCGGCACCTGATCGAGGCAGTTGTCGCAATTGCCGCATGGCGGCGCTTCCTCGCCGAAATAGCCAAGCAGCACCTGGCGGCGGCACTGCGCCGTCTCGCAATAGCCGATCAGCGTATCGAGCCGGCGATGCGCCCGCCTTTTGTGCTCCGCCGATGCGTCCTCGTCGTCGATGAAGAGACGCCGCATGCGGATGTCGCCGAGGCCATACAGCATATGCGCCTCGGCCTTCCGCCCGTCGCGGCCGGCGCGGCCGATCTCCTGATAGTAAGCTTCCAGGCTGCCCGGCATATCGGTGTGGAAGACATAGGCGACGTCAGGCTTGTCGATGCCCATGCCGAAGGCGATGGTCGCCACCATCACCACGCCGGACAAGGTCATGAAAGCGTTTTGATTCGCTTCACGCGCGTCCTTGCTCATGCCGGCATGATAGGCGAGCGCGGTGACGCCGTTCTGTTCGAGGAACGCCGCCATCTCTTCCGTCTTCTTGCGCGACAGGCAATAGACGATGCCGCTGCGGCCGGGATGACGCTGCACGAAATCCAGCAACTGGCGCTTGCTGTTCTGCTTGGCCTCGATGCCGAGCTTGATGTTCGGCCGGTCGAACCCCAGCACCAGGCTCTCGACGCGCCCCGCGAACAACCGCGCGGCTATGTCGGTGCGCGTGGCCTCGTCCGCCGTCGCCGTCAGCGCGATGATCGGCACCTCGGGGAAAATGCCGGAGAGCCGCGACAGCTCCTCATATTCGCGCCGGAACGCCGGCCCCCATTGCGAAATGCAATGCGCCTCGTCGATGGCGATCAAGCTTATGTCGAGCCTGGCCAGCGCCTCGAGCATGCGCTCGGTCATCAGCCGCTCCGGCGCCAGATAAAGCAGGCGTGTCTGGCCCGCCGCGACACGGCGCCATGCCGCGACATTGGCTTCGCGGTCGAGCGAAGAATTGATCGTGTCGGCCGCCACGCCGGCAAGCCGCAATGCAGCGACCTGATCCTGCATCAGGGCGACCAGCGGCGAGACAACGATGGTGAGCCCGCCAAGAACCAGCGCCGGCACCTGGTAACAGAGCGATTTGCCCGCGCCAGTCGGCATGACGGCCAGCACATGACCCCCGGCCAGCAACGTTTCCATCACGGATGCCTGGCCGGGACGAAAATCATCGAAGCCGAACACGTCCTTCAGGACGCGCCGCTTGGGATCCTCTGCAGGGACGCTCATTGGCGATGTCTGCATCAGGAAATTTCTACAATCGGTGCGCGGAAAGGCGGCGTGGAGAGGGACTGACGAAGCATCCCCTTCATTGGCTGATATTGGACCCTGATTCCAGCCCTGTTCGCTTTCGTACAAAGAACGCGCCGCTCTGCTCGGTTAATCCTATCTTCACCAAGATTGGGCAGCTTCGGGTCCTGCGGTGATGTTTCGAGTACCGCGGTGCCGCAAGGCGCCCAGGCAACAACCCGCGCCTCTCCGGAGGCGCGGGATTTCGTTTGCGAAAATGTCGTCAGTCGAGAAAATCAGCGCGGTGCGGCGTAAAACTGTCGACCAGGCGACCCGCTTCGAGCGCCCGGACGCCGTGGACAAGGTTGGACGTGACTATGAAGCTGCTCCCGGCTTCCAGGATTTCCGTCCTGCCGTCAATGGTGACCTCGAAGCGGCCCTCGGCGACGTAGCTCGCCTGGACATGCGGGTGCGAATGCAGCGTCCCGACGCCGCCCTTGTCGAAGCCGAATTCGACCATCATCAGCTCGTCGGTGTGCAGCAGAACGCGCCTGCGGTTGCCATCCGGTGTCGGCGTCCACGCGCCCTCGCCGGCATGGGCGAAAATCTTCGTTCCAGTCATCGCCAGATCCTCATCGCTTCTCATCGCGCCAGCCAGCCGCCATCCACCGGCATCACCGCGCCATGCATGTAGTTCGACGCCGGCGCCAGCAGGAAGACGGCGGCGTCGCCGATGTCTTCCGGCGCGCCCCAGCGTCCGGCCGGAATGCGCGCCAGGATCGACGCACTGCGGTCGGGATCGGCGCGCAGCGCCTCGGTATTGTTGGTCTCGATATAACCGGGCGCGATGCCGTTGACATTGATGCCTTTTGTCGCCCATTCGCAGGCGAGCAGCCGCGTAATGCCGAGCACGCCATGTTTCGAGGCGGTGTAGGAAGCAACGCGGATGCCGCCCTGGAAACTCAGCACGGAGGCGATGTTGACGATCTTGCCCTTGCGTCCGCCGGCAAACGCCCGCCTGGCAAAGTTCTGGCAGAGGAAAAAGACCGTCTTTAAATTGATGTCCATCACCTCGTCCCAATCGGCCTCGGTCAATTCGACCGCATCGGCGCGCCGGATGATGCCGGCATTGTTGACCAGCCCATCGAGCGGCCCCTTCTCGTCCCAGACGCGATCGAGCATGCTGGCGGCGGCAGCGGGATCGGCAAGGTCGGCGGCCACGGCCGCGAACGCCCCGCCCGCCGCAGCCACCTTTGCAGCCGTGTCGTCCATCGCCGAGCGGCCGACGCCGACCACCGCGCCGCCGGCGCGCGCGATCGACAGGGCGATGCCCTGGCCGATGCCGGTGTTGGCGCCGGTGACAAGGATGCGCTTGCCGGCGAGGCTGAAAGCGGCGCTCACCGCAGCTCTTCCATCGCCACCGGATCGACATCGGTATAGTCGACATTGTCGCCGGCCATCGCCCAGATGAAGGCGTAGTTGGAGGTGCCGGCGCCCGAATGGATTGACCAGCCCGGCGACAGCACCGCCTCTTCGTTGCGCATGACCAGATGGCGTGTCTCGTCCGGCTCGCCCATGAAATGAAACACGCGCGCCGCTTCCGGCAGATCGAAATAGAGATAGGCCTCCATGCGCCGGTCATGCACGTGGCACGGCATGGTGTTCCAGACCGATCCCGGCGCAAGCTGCGTCATGCCGACGACCAGTTGGCAGGTCTTCACGCCGTCGGCATGGATGAACTGGAAGATCGAGCGTTCATTGCAAGTCGCCTGGCTGCCGAGGTCGAGCCGCTTGGCGTCGCCGATGCGGATGAGCCTGCTGGGATGGCTCTGATGCGCCGGCGCGCTGAGCAGGTAGAACTTTGCCGGCTCAGCCGGGCTGGCCGAAGCGAACGACACCTCATTGGCGCCCATGCCGAGATAGAGCATATCGCGCGCCTGCAATTCGTGGGATTGGCCATCGGCCTTCACCGTCCCGGCGCCGCCAATGTTGACGGCGATCATCTCGCGGCGGTCGAGAAAATTCCTGGTCCCCGTCGGCTTGATCGCTTCGAGTGGCAGCGGTACCTCGGCGGGCATGGCGCCGCCGACGATCATGCGATCATAATGGGAATAGGTCAGGCTGATGCGGCCGGGCTGAAACAGGCCTTCGATCAGGAAATTGTGACGAAGCTCGTCCGTTCCCATCGCCGCGGCGGCAACGGGATCGATGGCGAAGCGCGATGTGAATTCCGTTTGAATCTGATTCATTGCTGCCCTGACTTCGAGAGGATCATTCGGTTGCCGCGGCCTTGACGGAGTCGGCATAAAAAACCTGCCGCGCATGCAGGCGTTCGCGATAGCGTTGCTGGCTGGCGCTGAGATGGGCGCGCATGGCCTCGCGAGCCGCCTCGGCATCGCCGGCCGAAATCGCGTTCAGGATGACCAGATGCTCGCGTTGCAGCCCCCGCTGATAGACATCGGATTGGGCAATCTCGGTGGACCAGGGCGAGGTCACGTCGCAAGGAATGGCGCGCCGTCCCAGCACGTCGAGCATCTCGACATAGAACGGGTTGTTGGTGGCGCTGGCGATCGCCCGGTGGAAGGCAAGGTCGGCCGGGCCGGTCGGCTCGCTGTTCAAGAGCAGCCGCTCGAACTCGAAGAAGGCTTCCTGGATCGCGGCTTCCTGCGCGGCGTTGCGGCGGACGGCGGCAAGCCCGGCGGATTCGATCTCGATCGCCAGCCGCACCTCGAGCACGTTGAGCGCGATCGAGTCCTTGGCTCCCATGTCGGCGGCCAGCGCGCCGAACATCGTCGAGATATGCTCGGTGGCAAAAACGCCGGCGCCCTGGCGCGGCTCGACAAGGCCGTCGGCGGCAAGCTTGGCCAGCGCCTCGCGGATGACGGTGCGGCTGACGCCGAAGGTTTCGGTCAGCTGGCCCTCGGTCGGCAGCTTCTGTCCCGGCTGGATCTCGCCCGCCTGGAGCTGCTTGCGGATCGTCGCGACGACGGTTTCCGAAAGCTTCGGTTTTCTCTCGACTCTGAGGTCGGCAATTGCCGCGGACACTTGGGAACCTCCTAGTGGAACAGGCTTGGCAGCCACAATGAAATTTCCGGCACATAGGTGACGAGCATCAAGATGGCGAAGGCCGCTCCGTAGAACGGCCAGATAGAGCGCATTGCGGTCCAGATCGGTATCCGGCCGATGGCGCAGCTGACGAACAACACGGCACCCACAGGCGGCGTGCACAGACCGATGCCGAGATTGAGGATTAGGATGACGCCGAAATGCACGGGATCGACGCCATAGGCCATAACCACGGGCAGGAAGATCGGCGTGGTGATAATGATCAGCGGCGACATGTCCATGAAGGTTCCCAGGACAAGCAGCACCACATTGATCAGCAACAGGATGACGATCTTGTCGTGTGAGATCGATTGCAGAAAGGCGACGAGTGCCGCCGGCACCCTGAGATAGGCCAGCAGCCAGCCGAAAGCGGCAGCACAACCGATGATCATCAGCACCATTGCCGTGGTGCGCACGGCGGCCGTGGTGGCGGCGACGAAATCGCCCCAGCCCATCGAACGATAGACCAGCAGCGTCACCAGGAAGGCGTATACAATGGCAATGCACGAGCTTTCCGTCGCGGTGAATACGCCGGAGCGGACACCGCCGAAGATGATGCCGATCAGGATCAGGCCGGGAATGGCGGCAAGCAGCAATTGCAGCGCCCGAGCGAAGCCGGCGAAGGGTTCCGTAGGATAGCCGCGACGACTGGCGACGAAATACGCGGTTGCCATCAGCGACAAGGCCAGCATCAAGCCCGGGATGATGCCGGCCGTGAACAGGTCCGCGATCGAGATACGTCCGCCGGCTGAGATCGAATAGATGATCATGTTGTGCGAGGGCGGGATCAGCAACGCGATGATGGCGCCGACCGAGGTGATGTTGACGGCATAGTCGATGCCGTAGCCGCGCGCCTTCATCTGCGGGATCATCAGCCCGCCGACCGCCGAGGCATCGGCCACCGCCGAGCCGGAAATGCCGCCGAACAGCGTCGACGCCGCAATGTTGACCTGGCCAAGCCCGCCGCGCAGGTGGCCGACCAGCGAGCCCGCCAGCGCCACCAGCCTGGCCGCTATGCCGCCTCTAACCATCAGGTCGCCGGCAAAGATGAAGAAGGGGATGGCCATCAGCGAAAACACGCTGACGCCGGAATTGAGTCGCTGGAACACCACCAGCGGCGGCAGGCCCAGCACCAGCACCGTCGCGAAACTGGCGACGCCGAGACAAAACGCGATCGGCGTGCCGATGATCAGCAGGAAGACGAAGGTACCGAACAGAACCGTCAGCGCCATTACAAGGCCTCCTCGCCGGTGACATATTGGTCGGCGTCGACCGGCAGCCCGGCAAACCTTCCGGCCAGCCGTTCCAGCGAAAACAGGCAGACGAGCACGCCGCCCAGGATGACCGGCAGGAAGCCAACGCCGCCCGGAAGGGCGAGAGACGGCATTACCGTGTTCCATGTCAGCCTGGCGAGCTGGATACCGTAGACGATCATGCCGGCGCCGAAGGCGAGCACGACAATATCCGAGATGCTGCGCAGCACCGCCTTGGCCGAGGGCGGCAAGAAGTAGAGCAGCACGTCGAAGCCCAGATGGGTGCGCTCGCGGACGCCGACCGCGGCACCGAGGAAGATGAACCAGCCCATCAAGAGCACCGAGAAGGACTCCGTCCAGCTCGGCGAGCGGTTGAGCAGATAGCGCGAAAACACCTGCCAGAAGATGATGACCGTCATCAATGTCAGTCCGGCGCCGCTGATCCACAGAGCGATCCTCGCCAGCCATGACAGCAGCCGTTCGGTCGCCAGCCAGAATTTTTTCATTTTACGCTTCCCCGAGGATGGCGCGGACACGCGCGCCATCCCTTTCGCCAATGGATTATTTTGTTGCCTGGATGCGGGCTGCGAGATCCTTCAGTTCGGGGGTCGACAGATACTTCTCGTAGACCGGCTTCATCGCGTCGATCAGCGGCTGCTTGTCGATCTCGCTGACCTTGACGCCGGCGGCCTCGACGATGTCGCGTGACTTCTTCTCCTGCGCGTCCCACAATTCGCGCATCTTGACGACGCTGTCCTTAGCCGCCTGCCGCACGATCGCCTGGTCTTCAGGCGTGAGCTTGTCCCAACTCGCCTTCGACATCACAAGCACTTCCGGCACGATCTGGTGCTGGTCGAGCGTATAGTGCTTGGCGACCTCATAATGCTTGGCGGACTCGAAGCTCGGCCAGTTGTTCTCCGCGCCGTCGATGACGCCGGTCTGCAACGCCGAATAGACCTCGCCATAGGCCATCGGCGTCGCATTGGCGCCGAGCGCATTGACCATGTCGACGAACACATCCGACTGGATGACGCGGAACTTCATGCCCTTCATGTCGGCCATCGAGGTGATGTCCTTCTTGGTGTTGTAGAAGGAGCGCGCCCCGGAATCGTAGAAGGCCAGCCCGACCAGATTGTGCGCCTCGAATGCTTTCAGGATCTCGTCGCCGATCGGCCCGTCCATGACATGGCGCATATGTTCGACGGAGCGGAAGATGTAGGGGAGCGACGGCACTGCGGTCTCCGGAACGATGCCGTTGAACGGTCCCATGGAAACCCGGTTCAGGTCGATGACACCGGCCTGGGTCTGCTCGATCGTGTCCTTCTCCTCGCCGAGCTGCGCCGAGTGATAGACCTCGATCGAGTAGCGGCCATCGGTGCGCTGCTTGATCAGGTCACCCATGTATTTGACCGCCTCGACCGTCGGATACCCGTCCGGATGGGTATCGGACGACCGCAGCACGGTTTCGGCATTGGCAATGCCGATCATCAGCGAGCCGCAGGCGAATGCGGCCGCCGCCAGTTTCGAAAATTGCAACATGACTTCCTCCCTTTCAACCTGGCGTCCGGCTCAAAGCCGGTACGCCTTCTTTGCAAGCGTGTAGGCAAGCTCCTTTGCCAGTTCATGCGCCTCGTCCTCGCGCAGCCGATGCTCGGCGGCCAGGCGGGCGAGATAGGCGCAGTCGACCCGGCGCGCCACATCGTGGCGGGCGGGGATGGATGGAAAGGCGCGGGTGTCGTCGTTGAAGCCGACGGTGTTGTAGAAGCCGGCGGTCTCCGTGGTCATCTCGCGGAAACGGCGCATGCCTTCCGGGCTGTCATGGAACCACCAGGCCGGCCCGAGCTTCAGCGCCGGGTAGACGCCGGCAAGCGGCGCCAGTTCGCGGGCATAGCTGGTCTCGTCGAGCGTGAAGAGGATGATGGTCACGTCGCGCTCCAGTCCGACGCAGTCGAGCAGCGGCTTCAGCGCTGTCACATAGTCCGTCCGCGTCGGAATATCGAAACCCTTGTCCCTGCCGAACTTCTGAAACATGGAAGGTGAATGGTTGCGCCAAGAACCGGGATGAATTTGCATCACCAGCCCGTCGTCGCGGCTCATCTTGGCCATCTCGGTCAGCATCTGGGCGCGAAACAGTTTGCGCTCGCGCTCGTCATCCGAACCCCGGCGGATGCGGTTGAACAGCTCTTGCGCGGCGGCATCCGACAGATGGGCGGTCTCCGCCGTCGGATGGCCATGATCGGAGGCGGTTGCGCCGAAGCCCTTGAAGAAGGCGCGCCGCTGGCGATGGGCGTCGAGATAGCCAGCCCAGTTGCCCGTATCGCAGCCGCTGATCTCGCCAAGCCGGTCGAGATTGGCCGAAAAACCCTCGAAGTCCGGATCGATCACCGCGTCCGGCCGATAGGTCGGAATGACGCGGCCTTCCCAGCCGCTGTCGCGGATCGCCTGGTGCCATCCGAGATCGTCGAGCGCGCCATCCGTCGTCGCGATGACCTCGATATTGAAGCGCTCGAACAGGGCGCGCGGGCGGAAATTCTCCCACTGCAGCAGCGTCGCGATCATATCGTACTGGCGGTCGGCCGTCGCCGCGTTCAGCGGCTCTTCAATGCCGAACAGATGGGCAAGCACATGGTCGAGCCACAAACGGGTCGGCGTGCCGCGAAACAGATAATAGTGCTCGGCAAAACGCCGCCAAATCGCCCTGCCGTCGGTCTCCACCGGTGAGCCGTCCAGGCTCGAAACGCCGAGATCCTCGAGGCGCACGCCCTGGCTGAACAGCATGCGGAAAATGTAGTGGTCCGGTACGACAAGCAATTGCGCCGGGTCGGGAAATGGTTCGTTGAGCGCATACCAGCGCGGATCTGTATGGCCGTGCGGGCTGACGATGGGCAGATCCTTGACGCCGGCATAGAGATCGCGGGCGAGCGAAAGCGGGCGCCCCTCGCCAGCAAACAGCAGATCCGGATCGGTCAGTCCTGCCATTTCGATCCTCCCGAGGGCCATCGGTAGGGCCGGTAGGAAATAATGTCAACATACAAAAAGCGGATTGTTGTATGATGACTTTGCGCAAGCGGCCCATTGTACGAAACGGAGCAGGATGTTACGCCGCCGCCGATCATCCCTGATGACGATCCACGTAATCCGACCGGACACGCCGCACCATGACGAGCAGACTTTCCAACGACACGGTTCAGGCATTGCCGGCTTCGGTCGGCGTTCCCTCATATGATCGCACCCGCTTTGCGCCTGGCATCGTCCATCTCGGCGTCGGCGCCTTCCATCGCGCTCACCAGGCGGCCTATGTCGATGAGTGTCTGGCGGCGGGCGAGACGGATTGGGGCATTGTCGGCGTCTCGCTGCGCAGCGCCGACACGCGCGATGCGCTGGCGCCGCAGGACGGTCTCTACACGCTGGCGGTGAGGGACAGCGGCGGCGAAAGCTTGAACGTCATAGGATCGATCCTCTCGCTGCTGGTGGCGCCGGAAAATCCCAGCGCGGTACTGGCTGCGCTGACCGACCCGCGCACCCGCATCGTCACGCTGACGATCACCGAAAAGGCTTATCTGCGGTCGTCCGGCGGCGGGCTCGACGCGGCTCATCCCGACATCGTCCACGATCTGGCGAACCCGCAAATGCCGAAGACAGCACATGGCTTTCTCGCCGAATCGCTTTCGCGCCGCCGCGCAGCCGGCAGTCAGCCCTTCACCGTGCTCTGCTGCGACAACCTCCCCGCCAATGGCGCGACGCTGCACCGGCTGCTGGTCGAATTCGCGGCGCTGCGCGATGCCAGGCTCTCCGCAGGTGACGCCCGGGCCACTGGCGATGCCAGCCTCGCCCAGCATATCGCAGATGAGGTGGCGTTTCCGTCGAGCATGGTCGATCGGATCGTGCCGGCGACCACCGATATTGACCGGGCACGGATATCCGGCCAGCTCGGCGTTGAGGACGCCTGGCCGGTCATGACCGAGCCGTTCCGCCAGTGGGTGATCGAGGACGACTTCCCGGCCGGCAGGCCTTCCTGGGAAAAGTTTGGCGTCACCATGGTCGGCGATGTCGGCCCGTTCGAGGACATGAAGCTCAGGCTGCTCAACGGCTCGCATTCGGCCATCGCCTATCTCGGTCTGTTGAGTGGCCATGCGACCGTCGACCGCGCCTTCGCCGATCCGGCGATCCGGCAGTTCGTCGACCAATTATGGGCCGAGGCCATCCCGACGCTGCCGCAGGATGCCGGGCTCGACACGGCGGACTATATCGCCCAGCTCGCCCAGCGTTTTTCCAACACCGCGCTCGCCCACCGCACGGCGCAAATCGCCAATGACGGCAGCCAGAAACTGCCGCAGCGCATCGTCGCCTCCGCCATCGAGCGCAGCGAGGCCGGCTCCGTCCCCGAGTACCTGACCCTGGTCGTCGCCGCCTGGATCGCCGCTTGCGAGGCGCGCGGCAAGACCTTGCCGGAAAACCATTTCACCGATCCGTTGGATCTGCCGTTGGCGGCGCTTTTTGGCGGCAACCTGCCGACGGAAGAGACGGTGGCGACCGTGTTCGACCTCGCCGGTTTCGCCAAGGAGCACGCCGGGCGCCAGGAGCTGATTGAACTGACCACTGCCCATCTCGACCGTCTGCGGCAGGGCGGGCCGGCAGGCGCCTTCGCTGCCCTGGGTGTCCAATAAAAAAGCGGGCCAAGCCCGCTTTTCAAGCGCTAATGACAGCGAAACTTTACGCCGGCAGGATCGCGCCTTCCAGCGTGGTGAGCTGGCTAAGGAACTGTTCGGCCTTGCTGCGGGTCTGGTCGTCCTTGGCGTCGGCTGCGTCTTCCTTGGCCTCCTGGATGCGGC
>NZ_NWQG01000085.1:0-53865 GCF_002529485.1 Mesorhizobium sanjuanii | reverse complement strand
GGCGCGGTCGATGTCGCCGACGGCGACCGCCGATTCGGCGAGCAGCGTGCAGCCTGAAGGAACGATGTCGGCGAAGCCGCCAAACACCACATAGCGTTCCTCCTTGCCGGCAGCGGTCTTCACCGTGACGACGCCCGGCTTGATCGTGGTCATGACCGGCGCGTGATGCGCCATCACGGTCATCTCGCCTTCGGCGCCCGGAATGACGACGGATTCGACCTGCTCGGAGACAAGCAGGCGCTCGGGCGAGACCAGTTCGAATTGGAAAGCTTCAGCCATGTCAATTTAGTGAGTAGGGAATAGGAACTAGGCAGTAGCAAGTGGCCCTAACCGGCCCACATCACGCAGCTGCTATTCCCTAACCACTACTGACTACTCCCTATTCCCTAAATTACGCCGCTTCAGCCGCCAGGCGCTGTGCTTTCTCGACCGCTTCGTCGATACCGCCGACCATGTAGAAGGCGGCTTCCGGCAGGTGGTCGTAGTCGCCGTTGCAGAGGCCCTTGAAGCCCTTGATGGTGTCGGCGAGGTCGACCAGCTTGCCCGGCGCCCCGGTGAACACTTCGGCGACGAAGAAGGGCTGCGACAGGAAGCGCTCGATCTTGCGGGCGCGGGCAACCGTCTGCTTGTCCTCTTCCGACAGCTCGTCCATGCCAAGGATGGCGATGATGTCCTGCAGCGACTTGTAGCGCTGGAGGATCGACTGCACCTGGCGGGCGACCTGGTAGTGCTCTTCGCCAACGACCATCGGGTCGAGCATGCGCGAGGTCGAGTCCAGCGGATCGACCGCCGGATAGATGCCCTTTTCCGAGATCGCGCGGTTGAGCACGGTCGTCGCGTCGAGGTGGGCGAACGAGGTCGCCGGCGCCGGGTCGGTCAGATCGTCGGCCGGCACGTAGATCGCCTGCACCGAGGTGATCGAACCCTTGGTGGTGGTGGTGATGCGCTCCTGCAGCGCGCCCATGTCGGTGGCGAGCGTCGGTTGATAGCCCACGGCCGAAGGAATACGGCCGAGCAGCGCCGACACTTCAGAACCCGCCTGCGTGAAGCGGAAGATGTTGTCGACGAAGAACAGCACGTCCTGGCCCTGGTCGCGGAAATATTCGGCGACCGTCAGACCGGTCAGGCCGACGCGGGCGCGCGCGCCCGGCGGCTCGTTCATCTGGCCATAGACGAGCGCCGCCTTGGAGCCTTCGCCGCCGCCCTTCTTGTTGACGCCGGACTCGATGAACTCGTGGTAGAGATCGTTGCCTTCGCGGGTGCGCTCGCCGACGCCGGCGAACACCGAGAAGCCGCCATGCGCCTTGGCAACGTTGTTGATCAGCTCCTGGATCAGCACCGTCTTGCCGACGCCGGCGCCGCCAAACAGGCCGATCTTGCCGCCGCGAGCGTAGGGTGCCAGCAGATCGAGAACCTTGATGCCGGTAACGAGGATCTGCGCTTCCGTCGACTGTTCGACATAGGTCGGGGCCGGCTGGTGAATCGAGCGCATCTCGATGCCGTTGACCGGGCCTTCCTCGTCGACCGGCTCGCCGATGACGTTGATGATGCGGCCGAGCATGCCCGGGCCGACCGGCACGGTGATCGGCGCGCCGGTGTCATAGACTTCCTGGCCGCGGACCAGGCCTTCGGTCGAGTCCATGGCGATGCAGCGCACGGTGTTCTCGCCGAGGTGCTGGGCAACCTCGAGCACCAGGCGGTTGCCGACATTGATCGTCTCCAGGGCGTTCAGGATCGCCGGCAGATGCTCGCCAAACTGCACGTCGACGACGGCGCCGATGACCTGGCGAACCTTGCCGGCAAGGCCGGTTTTCTTGATGGAAGCGCTCGGCGTCTTGGCTGCGGCGGCCTTGGCAGGTGCGGCCGCCTTCTTGGCCGGAGCTGCCTTCGCCGCGGCTGCCGGAGCCTTTGCCGGTGCCGCCTTTACGGCGGTCTTTGGAGCCGCCGTCTTCGGGGTCGCTGCTTTCGCCATCGTCTTTGCCCTTTTCGTCTCTTTGTTTCTCACGCAGTCCGCCTGAAGGCCGGAGGCCTCCGGGCGCGCGCCTAGAGCGCCTCGGCGCCCGAAATGATTTCGATCAATTCCTTGGTGATCTGCGCCTGCCGCTGGCGGTTGTAGGTGATCGACAATTTGTTGATCATATCGCCGGCGTTGCGCGTCGCATTGTCCATGGCGCTCATCTTGGCGCCCATCTCGCCGGCTGCGTTTTCGAGCAGCGCGCGGAAGACCTGGACCGAGATGTTGCGCGGAATGAGGTCGGAGAGGATTTCGCCCGGCTCCGGCTCATATTCATAGACGGCGTTGCCGCCATTCGTCGTCTCGGCGGCAACCGAAGGCACGCCGGCCGGGATGATCTGCTGCGCCGTCGGGATCTGGCTGATCACCGACTTGAACTGCGAATAGAACAGCGTGCAGATGTCGAAGCCGCCCTCGTTGAAGAGGCTGATCACCTTCTTGGCGATCGCGTCGGCATTGACGAAGCCAAGTGTCTTGACCTCGCGCAGATCGACGCGGTCGATGATCTGCGCAGCGTATTCGCGGCGCAATATGTCAAAGCCCTTCTTGCCGACGCAGATGATCTTGACCTGCTTGCCGTCGGCCAGGAGCTTGCGGATATGGTCGCGGGCGAGACGGGCGATCTGCGAATTGAAGCCACCGCACAGGCCGCGCTCGGCGGTGCACACGACGAGCAGGTGCACGTCATCCTTGCCGGTGCCGGTCATCAGCGCGGGAGCATCGCCGCCGCCGCCGATCGCCTGGGTGATGTTGGCCAGCACCGCGCCCATGCGCTCCGAATAGGGGCGCGCGGCTTCCGCGGCTTCCTGCGCGCGACGCAGCTTCGCCGCGGCGACCATCTGCATCGCCTTGGTGATCTTCTGCGTCGCCTTGACCGAGGCGATACGGTTACGAAGGTCTTTTAACGAAGCCATGCTTCAAACCTGATTCCCGGCTTCGTTCAAGCGAAGGTCTTGGCGAAGGCGTCGATTTCCGCCTTCAGCTTGGCGCGCAGATCGTCCGACAGCGCCTTTTCCTTGCGGATGCCGTCAAGCACGTCCTTGCCGGCCGAGCGCATGTGGCTAAGCAGGCCATGCTCGAACTTGCCGACCTGGTTGACCGCCAGCTTGTCGAGATAACCGTTGACGCCGGCGAAGATCACTGCGACCTGCTCTTCGACCTTCAGCGGCGAGAACTGCGGCTGCTTCAAAAGTTCGGTCAGGCGCGAGCCGCGGTTGAGCAGGCGCTGCGTGGCGGCGTCGAGGTCGGAGCCGAACTGTGCGAAGGCCGCCATTTCGCGGTACTGCGCGAGTTCGCCCTTGATCGAGCCGGCAACCTGCTTCATCGCCTTGATCTGCGCCGAGGAACCGACGCGCGACACCGACAGGCCGACATTGACCGCCGGACGGATGCCCTGGAAGAACAGATTGGTTTCCAGGAAGATCTGGCCGTCGGTGATCGAAATGACATTGGTCGGGATATACGCCGACACGTCATTGGCCTGCGTCTCGATGATCGGCAGCGCGGTCAGCGAACCATTGCCATTGTCGTCGTTGAGCTTGGCGGCCCGCTCGAGCAGGCGCGAATGCAGGTAGAACACGTCGCCCGGATAAGCTTCACGGCCCGGCGGGCGGCGCAGCAGGAGCGACATCTGGCGGTAGGCGACGGCCTGCTTCGACAGATCGTCATAGCTGATCAGCGCATGCATGCCGTTGTCGCGGAAATATTCGCCCATGGTGCAGCCGGCGAACGGCGCCAGGAACTGCATCGGCGCCGGATCGGATGCGGTGGCGGCGATGATGATGGAGTAGTCGAGCGCGCCCCGCTCCTCCAGCACCTTGACGAACTGTGCGACGGTCGAGCGCTTCTGGCCGACGGCGACGTAGACGCAGTAGAGCTTTTCCTTCTCCGGGCCGTTGTCGTGCACCGATTTCTGGTTGAGCATCGTGTCGAGGATGATCGCGGTCTTGCCGGTCTGGCGATCGCCGATGACCAGTTCGCGCTGGCCGCGACCGACCGGGATCAGCGCGTCGATGGCCTTGAGGCCGGTCGACATCGGCTCATGCACCGACTTGCGCGGGATGATGCCGGGCGCCTTGACGTCGACGCGCTTGCGTTCGGTCGCCTTGATCGGGCCCTTGCCGTCGATCGGATTGCCGAGCGCGTCGACGACGCGGCCGAGCAGGCCAGGACCGACCGGCACGTCGACGATGGCGCCGGTGCGCTTGACGGTGTCGCCTTCCTTGATGTCGCGGTCGGCGCCGAAGATGACGACGCCGACATTGTCGGCTTCGAGGTTGAGCGCCATGCCGCGGATGCCGCCGGGGAATTCGACCATCTCGCCGGCCTGGACGTTGTCGAGGCCGTAGACGCGGGCGATGCCGTCACCGACGGACAGCACCTGGCCGACTTCGGAGACCTCGGCCTCCTTGCCGAAATTCTTGATCTGGTCTTTCAGAATTGCGGAAATTTCCGCGGCGCGGATGTCCATCAGCCGACCTCTTTCAGTGCAAGCTTGAGCGAATTGAGTTTGGTTTTGAGCGACGTATCGATCTGGCGCGAGCCCATCTTGACCACCAGCCCGCCGAGCAGCGACGGATCGACGGTGACGGTGATCGCCACATCCTTGCCGGCAACGCTTTTCAGCGCGGCCTTGAGTTCCGTCTGCTGGGCCGCCGTCAGCGCATGCGCGGAGGTGACCTCGGCGGCGGCCTCGCCGCGATGTTCGGCGGCGATCTGGCGGAACGCCTTGATCATGCCCGGCACCGCGAACAGCCGGCGATTGCTGGCGACGACACGCAGGAAATTACCGGTGAGGCCGGTGATCCCTGCCTTGTCGGCGATCGCCGCGATGGCCTTGGCCTGGTCCTCGCTGGAAAACACCGGGCTCTTGATCAGCCGGGCAAGGTCGGCGCTGCCGTCGAGCATGGCTTGGAAGCTGTTGAGGTCGGCTTCGACCTTGGCGACCGAATTTGCCTGCTGGGCGAGCTCGAACAGCGAACCCGCATAGCGCTCTGCGACACCTGAGATTGGCGATGACGATTGGGCCACGGACCGTCTTTTCTCTTGTCTGACAGGCCGCAGATTGTTGGCGCGAGCAATAAACTCTGGCTAAATCTTTGACCTTACTGCATTTTTTTAAGCACGGAGGCGCGGCTTCCGCTATCCCCGGCCGAAAGTCGATTGCCGTCTAGCACAGGCATTTTAAGACCGCAATGCGTCCTTCCGCATGGTTTTCAGGCACTATTGTCGCATCCGGCGGCGGAGTCCGACCGAAGCCCTTGGATTAGCCTTTGTATTCAGGGCAAAAAGCCGAAGGCGAAGGCAAGCGGCAAGGCAGCCAGTACCAATTCCACCGCGATGGAAACCCAGTTGAAAGGCGTGTTGGCGCCGTCCGACATCATCGACAGCAGCCGGCCGAAAGCGGTGAACAGCCAGGAAAAGCCAAGCGCCATGTAGAGTAGCGGCTGCGCCAGAAGGATGCAGCACAGGCTGACGCCGAGATAGAAACCGGACATGCGGCCGCGCCCTTCCGCGATCGCAGCCGCCTTTTCGGGCTTGACCTGCAGCCGCAGGATCCGGAAGGCCAGCCCCGGCGCCAGGAACAGAAGCAGGCCGAGAGCCAAGGTCACGACGGCGCTCGACCATGCCAGCCACTCGCCCTGGCTCATCGGCCATGGAAACGCAAATTCCATCCTTGTCCCCTCGAAGATGACTGTTTCGAAATTTTGGGCATTCTAACGAAGGAAAACCCCCGCGCCAGATGGCGGCCGGCACTTTAGGAAGCGCGTATCAAGCGAGCGCGAAGTCGGCCGCCGCCTCGGCATGGATGCGCGTCGTATCGAACACCGGAATGTCGAAATCCCGCTGGCCGATGAGCATGGTGATCTCGGTGCAGCCCATGATAACGCCGTCGATCTTTTCGTCACGTCGCATGCGGGTGATCTCGTCAATGTAGGCCGCCTTCGATTCAGTGCTGACGACACCTTGGCAGAGTTCGTCATAGATTACTTTGTGCACCATGTCGCGACCGGCCTGCTCCGGCACCACTGGTTGCAGACCGTATCGGTCGGCAAGCCGTCCCTTGTAGAAATCTTGTTCCATGGTGAAGCGGGTCGCGAGCAGCGCCGGGCGGTCGACGCCAGCGCTCTTGACGGCGACCGCCGTGGCATCGGCGATATGAATGAGCGGAATCGACACGGCAGCCTGCACCTCATCGGCGAGCTTGTGCATTGTGTTGGTGCACAGCAGCAGACCTTCAGCCCCGCCGGACTCGAGCTTGCGCGCGGCCTGAATCAGAAGCAGGCCGGCGCCGTGCCAGTCGCCGTGGTGCTGCCGCTCCGCGATCTCGGCAAAGTCGAACGACCAGAGCAGCAATTTCGCCGAATGCAGCCCGCCAAGCCGCTCGCGCACGATCTCGTTGAGCAGGCGATAGTAGATGGCGGTCGATTCCCAGCTCATGCCGCCGAGAAGGCCAAGGGTTTTCATGGGATCGTCCATTCCTCACTGGCTTTGAGGCAATCCTATCGCCGATATCACGCATTACAAAAAACTCTGCGGATCGATATCGACCTGCACCCTGACCGAGCCGCGTTGTTTCGGCCCGTTGGCCAGCATGGCGCGGATGAAGCCTTGCATGTCGGCGCGCTTTTCGCCCTGGATCAGCAGACGGAAGCGATGGCGTCCGCCGAGCAATGACAGCGGCGCCTCGGCCGGTCCGAGCACGAACAGGTCGGTGGCCTCGGGCGCCGCGCGGCGCAGGCCCCTGGCATGGCCCTCGGCTTCCGCCCGCGTCACCGCGCTGACGATGACGCCGGCGAGCCGGCCGAAAGGCGGTAGCGCCGCCCGCTCGCGCTCGGCGATCTCGCGCTCATAAAAAGCCTCGGCATCGCCGGAGACGATCGCCCGCATCACCGGATGGTCGGGCTGGAAGGTTTGCAGCAGGCCAAGGCTTTTCTTGCCGGTGCGGCCGGCGCGGCCGGTCACCTGGCTAAGCAGCTGGAAGGTGCGCTCGGCGGCGCGCGGATCGCCATTGGCAAGGCCAAGATCAGCGTCGACGACGCCGACCAGAGTCATATTTGGGAAATTATGGCCCTTGGCGACCAACTGCGTGCCGATGACGATATCGGCCTCGCCATTGGCAATGGCCTCCAACTCGAGCCTGAGCCGCCGCACCCCGCCCATCAGATCCGATGAGAGCACGATGGTGCGGGCGTCGGGGAAATGCGTCACCACCTCCTCGGCGATGCGCTCGACGCCCGGTCCGCACGCTACCAGATGGTCGAGCGTGCCGCATTCGGGGCAGGCTTCCGGGCGCTTCTCATTGTGCCCGCAATGGTGGCAGACGAGCTGGCCGCGAAAGCGGTGCTCGACCAGCCAGGCCGAGCAGACCGGGCAGCCGAAGCGGTGGCCGCAGACCCGGCACAGCGTCAGCGGCGCATAGCCGCGCCGGTTGAGGAACAGCAACGACTGCTCCTTCCTCTCCAGCGTCTGGCGCATGTGACCAAGCAGCATCGGTGACAGGAAGCCGCCACGCGCCGGCGGCGCACGCCGCATGTCGATCGTCTTCAGGTCGGGGAGAGCCGCCTCGGCGAAGCGCGCCGAAAGCACCGCCCTGCTGTAGCGGCCCTGTTGCGCATTGACCCGGCTTTCGACCGACGGCGTTGCCGAGGCGAGCACGACCGGGAAGCCACCGATATGGCCGCGCACCACCGCCATGTCGCGGGCATTGTAGAAGACGCGGTCCTCCTGCTTGTAGGCGGGGTCGTGCTCCTCGTCGACGACGATCAGCCCGAGCTCCTTGAACGGCAGGAACAACGCCGAACGCGCGCCCGCGACAACGCGCACGTTGCCTTCAGCCACTTGCCTCCAGACACGTTCGCGCATCCTTGGCGGCAGATCCGAATGCCATTCCGCCGGCTTGGCGCCGAACCGCTCCTGGAAGCGTTCGAGGAAGGCATGCGTCAGCGCGATCTCCGGCAGAAGGATCAGCACTTGGCTACCCCGGTCGAGCGCCGCGGCCACCGCCTCGAAATAGACCTCCGTCTTGCCGGACCCGGTCACCCCGTCAAGCAGGGTGACGCCGAATGCGCCGGCCGCGACATTGGCGCGCAGCATGGCCGACGCATCGCTCTGGTCCGGCATCAGCGAAGGCCGGGCATAGTCAGGGTCGGGTGCTGCGACCACCGGCCGCGGCGGGATCATCACGGTCTCGAACACGCCTTGCGCCTTCAGCCCGTCGATGACGGTCGACGACACGCCGGCCGCGTGCGCCAGACCGGATCGCGTCCAGGCAAGCCCGCCTTCGGCCGTCTCCAGCACACGCATGCGCGCATCCGTCATGCGGTCGGGCATGGCCAAGGTGCGTTGCAGTCCCTCGATCCACGGTTCCGGATCGAAGGCTTCCGGCGCCCTGAGCAGCATGCGCGCCACCATGCCGGGCGCCGACAGCGTGTATTGCGCCAGCCAGTCGACGAAGCGGCGCATCGCGCGGTCGATCGGCGGACAGTCGAAGACCTGCTCGATCGGACGCAATTTCCTCGCATCGACCTTTTCGACAGTGCCGTCCCAGACGATGCCGGCGACCTGGCGCGGGCCGAGCGGCACGCGTACGATCGAACCCGGCACCACGCGCATGCCGGCGGGCACGGCATAGGTGTAGGGTCGCTCGGCCGGCATCGGCACCAGCACCGGTGCGGCCGCGACAAAGGGCGAATCTTCCATCATGAGACGTGACCTTGCCCCGACTTTCGTCTAGAGCAAAGACCGACCCCGAATGTGCATGGCATGCACACGAAAATCTTCAGGAGACTGCCATGAAATTTTTTGTCGACACCGCCGACGTCAAGGATATCCGCGAGCTGAATGATCTGGGACTTCTCGACGGCGTCACCACCAACCCTTCGCTGATCCTGAAATCCGGCGGCAAGATTGCTGAGGTCACCAAGCAGATCTGCGATATCGTCAAGGGTCCGGTCTCGGCTGAAGTCACTGCCACCGAATATCAGGAGATGATCCAGCAGGCCAAGGCTCTTGCCAAGATCGCCGACAATGTCTGCATCAAGGTGCCGCTGACGCTGGACGGGCTGAAGGCCTGCAAGACGATCCGCACCGAGATGAACCGTATGGTCAACGTCACGCTGTGCTTCTCGGCCAACCAGGCGCTGCTCGCCGCCAAGGCCGGCGCCTCGTTCATCTCGCCCTTCGTCGGCCGCATCGACGACATCGGCATCGACGGCATGGAATTGATCCAGGAGATTCGTCAGATCTACGACAATTACGATTTCCAGACGGAGATCCTCGTGGCTTCGGTGCGCACCGTGAACCATGTCAAGCAGGCTGCCTTGATCGGCGCCGACGTCGCGACCGTGCCGCCGGCCACGCTGAAGGCTTTGGTCAAGCACCCGCTGACCGACAAGGGTCTGGAGCAGTTCCTGGCCGATTGGGCAAAGACCGGCCAGACGATCGGCTGAATCAAGGCACTATATTTCCGCAAAAAAGGCCGAGCGATCGGCCTTTTTTGTCTCCGTGTCAGTGATAATCTAATTCGGTCTAACCCGCCGCCGCGGTCTTGCCGTGCTTGATCAGATCCTGGGCGATCGACAGCCGCAGCAGATCGGCCAGCTCGCGCGCGGCGCGATTCTCGGCGTCGATCTGCGCCCTGTAGGAGGCGAACTCCTGGCGCGGCTTGTCGAAGGACGACGCGATCGAGCGCTTGCCCCTCGCGATCGCCGTGCCGGTCTTGGCGTCGGTCAGCACATAGTTCGCGGTCAGCGTCACAGTGCCCGCCGTCGGCTCGTCCTCGTCGGTCTGGATCTGCACGATCGCAGCGGATTCGACGAGTTCGGTGACGCCGAGATCGAGCGAATAGACCGGCGAAGCCGGCTCGCCCGCGCCCTGGCCGAGCGCGAAGATCAGATTGTTGCGGACCTGCTGGGCGTAGCGGGTCTTGACCGGCTTTATCGAGATCGATGCCAGTTCGGCGGCGGCGCCGACTTGCGAGCCGGCAGACAGCGGCGCGCTCGAATAGAGCGGACGAACCGTACAGGCCGAAACCAGCGCAACCGAAGCGACCAGGCCGCAAAGCGCGATACGGCGCAGCAAATGCGTCACTTCTGTCTTCCCTAAGTCAGGCAACGACATTGACGATCCTCTGCGGCACGATGATCACCTTGCGCGGAGCCTTACCTTCGAGCGCTTTCTGCACGAAGTCGAGAGCCAGAACCGCTTTTTCGACCGCACCTTGGTCCGCGTCGCGGGCAATTGTCAAATCGCCGCGTTTCTTGCCGTTGACCTGGACCGGCAGCACGATCTCGCTGTCGACGACGAGCGCCGGATCATAGACCGGCCACGGCCGCTCGGCGACAAATCCTGTCCCGCCCAAGGTCGACCAGCATTCGTCGGCCAGATGCGGCATCATCGGCGCGATCATGATGACCAGCATTTCCAGCGCCTGACGCAACGCCGGAGCGTTTTCCGGGTTCAGACTTCTGCCACCCAAGACATTAGGCCCGCTGGTCTCACTTTGGCTGACCGTGAAAGCGCCTGCGGGCGCAAGCGCCTGGATGGCGTTGACCAATTCATAGAGCCGAGCGATGCCTTTGTTGAAAGCGATCCTCTCGATATCCTCGGCCACCTGCTTGGCGGCACGATGCGCCATACGCGACAGTTCAAGCGCGGGGCCGGAAACGCCTTGTGCAGGTGATACCCCTGCCAGCGCGGGTGCTGCCTCCGACACCTGACGCCAGACGCGCTGCACGAAGCGGTGTGCGCCCTCGACGCCAGCTTCCGTCCAGATCACGTCGCGGTCGGGCGGCGAGTCGGACAGCACGAACCAGCGTGCGGTGTCAGCACCGTAGTTTGCCAAGATATCATCGGGATCGACGACATTCTTCTTCGACTTCGACATTTTCTCGATTGCGCCGATCTCTACCGGCGTGCCGTCGCTGATCAAGGCCGCCTTTCGCTCCCCATCGATCATGTCAACCCTGACCTCCGCCGGAGTGACATACTGGCCGTTGGCGCCGCTGCCGACACGGTAGGTCTCGTGCACAACCATGCCTTGGGTAAACAGGCCATCGAACGGCTCTTCGACCACATTGAGATGGCCGGTCGCCTTCATGGCGCGGGTGAAGAAGCGCGAATAGAGCAGGTGCAGGATCGCATGCTCGACACCGCCGATGTATTGGTTGACCGGCAGCCAGCCGTTCTTGCCATCGACCACGGCCATCGTTGTCGGCGCAGCCTCGTTCCACGGGTCTGTGAAGCGCGCGAAATACCAGGATGAATCAACAAACGTGTCCATCGTATCGGTGTCGCGTCGCGCCGGCTTGCCACATTGTGGACAGTCGACATGCTTCCACGTCGGATGATTGTCCAGCGGATTGCCTGGCTTGTCGAAGGACAGGTGATCCGGCAACTCGACCGGCAAATTCTCCGCGCGCACGGGCACGGCGCCGCAATCGTCGCAATAGATCACCGGGATTGGTGCGCCCCAGCAACGTTGGCGCGAGACCAGCCAATCGCGCAGTCGAAACTGCACCTTGCGCTCAGCCTGCGGCCGATTGCCGATAGCGACGCCTGACAGCCTGGTCGCGACCTCATCGAATGCGGCCTGTGGCGTCATACCGTCAAGGAAGCGCGAATTGATCATCACGCCGTCGTCGGTATAGGCTTCCTCGGTGATCTGGAAGGTTCTGGCGTCGGCACCTTCCGGCATCACTACCGGAATGACCGGCAGCCCGTATTTGTTGGCGAAGTCGAGATCGCGCTGATCGCCGGATGGACAACCGAAGATGGCCCCGGTGCCATAGTCCATGAGCACGAAGTTGGCGACATAGACCGGCAGCGTCCAACTCTCGTCGAACGGATGGACGACACGGATGCCGGTATCAAAACCCCTCTTCTCGGCGGTCTCGATCTCGGCGGTCGCCGTACCGCCGCGCTTGATATCCTTGATGAAGGCGGCCAGCTCGGCGTTGTTTTCCGCAGCCCTTTTCGCCAACGGATGGTCCGCCGCAATTGCCATGAACGAGGCGCCGAAAATAGTGTCGGGCCGGGTCGTGTAGACGTCGAGCTCGCGCTCGCCGGCGGGCGCCGTAGCGGCAGTCAGCGGCCAGCGTATCAGCAGGCCTTCCGAGCGGCCGATCCAGTTGGCCTGCATCAGCTTGACCTTGTCCGGCCAGCGCTCCAGCGTCGACAGGCCGTCCAGCAATTCCTGCGCCATCGAGGTAATCTTGAAGAACCATTGCGTCAGGTCGCGCTGCTCGACCAGTGCGCCAGATCGCCAGCCGCGCCCGTCGATGACCTGTTCGTTGGCGAGCACCGTCATATCGACCGGATCCCAGTTGACCTTCGCCGATTTTCGCTCGGCCAGCCCGGCCTTCCAGAAATCCAGGAACATCTTCTGCTGGTGCTTGTAGTAGCTTGCGTCGCAGGTGGCGAACTCGCGGGCCCAGTCCCAAGACAAACCCATCGACTTCAACTGGTCCTTCATCGTTTTGATATTGGCGTAGGTCCAGTCGCGTGGGTTGACATTGTTGTCGCGCGCCGCGTTTTCGGCCGGAAGGCCGAAGGCATCCCAACCGATAGGGTGCAGCACGTTGAAACCCTTGGCCCGCTTGTAGCGCGCCACCACGTCGCCCATCGTATAGTTACGCACATGGCCGATATGGATGCGCCCCGACGGATAGGGGAACATCTCCAGCATGTAGTATTTCGGGCGGGGGTCGTCGTTATGCGCTTCAAACAGCTTCTTTTCAGCCCAGGCCTTCTGCCATTTGGGCTCTGACGCGCGCGGATTGTATCGTTCGGTTGCCATCGGATGTTTTTCACTTAAAAGCAGGCACGAGCCGCCGGACAATGGCCGGCGGCCAGGAAAATGTCGTCGCGGTGTTCACCATGGATTGCCGGACCCGTCAACTGCGGCGATCCGGCGAGCATGAAAAGACAGGCAGGATATAGGCATGGCGAGCCCCGTCGAACAGCTTTCCACGGTCAAGGCGAAGATCGCCGCCGCCGAGCATGAGGCCGGTCGTGACGCCGGCGCCGTCACGCTGGTCGCGGTGTCGAAAACCTTCGACTCCGTCGACATCCGCCCGGTCATCGAGGCCGGCCAGCGTATCTTCGGCGAAAACCGCGTGCAGGAAGCGCAGGCCAAGTGGCCGGCGCTGAAGGCGGAATTTCCGGATATCGAGTTGCATCTGATCGGCCCGCTGCAATCGAACAAGGCCAGGGAGGCGGTCGCGTTGTTCGACGTCATCGAGACGGTCGATCGCGAGAAGATCGCCGCCGAGCTAGCCAAGGAAATCGCCCGGCAGGGCCGCGAGCCGAAACTTTACGTCCAGGTCAACACCGGTTCAGAACCGCAAAAGGCCGGCATCGAACCGCGCGAGGCTGTCGCTTTCGTCGCGCGCTGCCGCGATGCCCATGGTCTCGCCATCGCTGGCCTGATGTGCATCCCGCCGGCTGGCGAGAACCCCGGCCCGCATTTCGCGCTGCTGGAGAAACTCGGCGCGGAGGCTGGTGTCGCAAAACTGTCGATGGGCATGTCCGGCGACTACGAGACGGCCATCGCCTTCGGCGCCACCAGCGTCAGGGTCGGCTCCGCGATCTTCGGTAGCCGATAAATCGTTATGCCAACCTGACAGGTCCATTGCGCCACCTCTAGAAACGAAACGTATCGTTCCTATTTGCTGAGCGTCATCACCAAATCCTCTGGAGCCGCACCATGCGCTACAATCAACTCGGAAACACGGGGATGTTCGTCTCCGAACTCTGCCTCGGCACCATGACCTTCGGCGCCGCCGGTGAAAATGCCCAATGGGGCCTGATCGCCAGCCTCGACCAGATGGGAGTCAACGAGATTGTCTCCCGGTCAATCGCCGCCGGCGTCAACTTCTTCGATACGGCAGACGTCTACTCCTTTGGCGCATCGGAACAGCTTCTTGGCCAATCGCTCAGGGATCTCGGCGTTGAGAGGCAGGACGTGGTCATCGCCACCAAGGTGCACGGCGCCATGGGCGGCGGGCCGAACCAGCGCGGTTCCTCACGCGGCCACATCATGGATTCGGTCGATGCCAGCCTCGAGCGGCTTCAGCTCGACCATATCGATCTTTACCAGCTGCACGGCACCGACGCGGTGACACCGATCGACGAGACGCTTCGAGCACTCGACGATCTCGTTGCCAGCGGCAAGGTGCGCTATGTCGGCGTTTCCAACTGGCAGGCCTGGCGCATCGCCAAGGCGCTGGGCATCGCCGAGCGCAAGGGTTTTGCCCGCTTCGAGACGGTGCAATCCTATTACTCGATCGCCGGCCGCGACCTCGAGCGCGAGATCGTGCCGCTGCTCAACGAGGAAAAGCTCGGGCTGATGGTCTGGTCGCCAATGGCCGGCGGCCTGCTCTCCGGCAAATACGGCCCCGGCGCGCCTGGCAATGGCGAAGGCCGCCGCGCCTCCTTCAACTTCCCGCCGGTGAACGAGGACCGCGCCTGGGCGGCGGTTGCCGTCATGCGCGACATCGCCAAAAAGCACGGCGTCAGCGTCGCCACCGTGGCGCTCGGCTATGTCCTGGCCAAACCCTTCGTGATGAGCGTCATCATCGGCGCCAGCCGCATGGAGCAGCTCGAACAGAACCTTGCCGCCACCGAGCTGAAGCTCGACGCCGACGATCTGGCCAGGCTCGATGAGGTCAGCGCGCTGCCGGCCGAATATCCCGGCTGGATGCTGGAGCGACAGGCTGCCGGTCGGCGGCCCGCGCCTTTCGCGCCGAAGGCCTAGCAGGCAGCGTCCGGCTCCGTTTATGGGAAGTCGCGCGTCCTCCGGGCGCGCGGCTTTTCTTCCATCAGAGCCGCACGCTCTCCACCAGAAAATCGAGAAAAGCCCGCACCCTGGCCGGCAGATGCTTGCCTTGGCCGACATAGACGGCGTGCGTCGGCTCGACATCGCCGGGGTTGAACTCTTCCAGCAGCGGCACCAGCCGACCGGCGGCAATGTCGGGTTCGACATGCCAGCGCGCCAGCCGGGCAATGCCTGCACCGGCTAGCGCCGTCAACCGCATCGCCTCGCCGTCGCTGACCATCGCATTGCCGGTGACCGGAACCGTAAAAGATGCTCCGGCCGTATCGGCGAACGGCCAACCATCAATGTAGCGCGCGAAGCCGAAGGCAAGGCGGTTGTGATGATCGAGGTCGGCAGGCAGACGCGGCGCGCCGCGCGCCTCAAGGTAGGACGGGGCGGCAACCACCACCATCCGGCTCTGGCCGAGCTTGCGCGCCACCAGCCGTGACTCGCGGAGCGGCCCGGCCCGGATGGCGACATCGGCGCGCTCCTCCATCAGGTCGATGACGCTATCGGTCAGCACCGCGTCGACGGAGATCTCGGGATAACGTTCGAGGAAGCGCGGCAGCAGCGGGATCAGCCGGTGCTGCCCGAACGGCACGTAGCTGTTGACGCGCAGCAGGCCGCGGGGTGCTGCCCCTGCCGCCGCTTCGCGTTCGGCCGCATCCATGTCGGCGAGGATGCGCATGCCGCTGTCGTGGAAAGCGATGCCCTCCGGGGTGAGCTGCAACTTGCGCGTCGAACGGCTGACGAGCCGTGCGCCGAGCCGCGCTTCCAGCCGTGCGATCAGCTTGCTCACCGCCGAGGGCGTCATCCGCAGCGCCCGCGCCGCCGCCGAAAAACTACCGGCCTCGACGACACGAACGAACACTTCGATCTCGCCGGAGCGATTGATGTCAGGTCTCGACATTCGTGAATCTATTTCACAGAAAATATGCCTGGAGCAAGTCTGGTTCACAGTTCACCGCGACACGATCTTCCGGTCGGGACGCGGGGAAACAGCGTCCTTTGCCACCAACAGGACGATGACCATGCCTCTTGCTCTTTACGCCCTCGCCGCCGGCGCCTTCGGCATTGGCGTCACCGAATTCGTCATTATGGGCCTGCTGCTCGATGTCAGCAAAGATCTCGGTGTGTCGATCTCGGCCGCCGGCCAGCTCATTTCGGGCTATGCGCTGGGCGTTGTCGTGGGCGCGCCGCTTTTGACCATCGCCACAGGAAGCTGGCCGCGCAAGACCGTGCTTCTGGCGCTGATGGCGATCTTCACGCTGGGCAATCTCGCCTGCGCGCTCGCCCCGGATTACTGGACGCTGATGGGCGCCCGCGTGATCACCGCCTTTGCTCACGGCACCTTCTTCGGCGTCGGCTCGGTCGTCGCGACCGGACTGGTCGCGCCCAACAGACAAGCCTCGGCGATCGCGCTGATGTTCACCGGCCTGACCATCGCCAACGTCCTCGGCGTTCCCTTCGGCACCTGGCTTGGCCAAGCCTTCGGCTGGCGGGCGACCTTCTGGGCCGTGACCGCGGTTGGACTGGCAGCTTTCGCAATCATCCTGCTGCTGATACCACGCAGCCAGGTCGCTCCCGAGAAAAGCAACCTGCGCGCCGATCTCGCCGTGCTCGGCCGCAAGCCCGTCCTGCTTGGCTTCGCCACCACCGTGCTTGGCTATGCCGGAGTATTCGCCGTCTTCACCTATATCGCACCTCTGCTGACCGAGATCAGCGGCTTTGCGGAAGCCGCCGTGTCGCCGATCCTGCTTGTCTTCGGCGGCGGGCTCATCGCCGGCAATCTGCTGGGCGGCAAGTTCGCCGACCGCTGGCTGGTGCCGTCGGTCCTCGGCAGCCTCGTCGTGCTGGCGCTGGTGCTCGGCACAATGACCTTTGCCCTGCACAGCCAGACGATGACCGTCATTTATGTCGGCCTGCTGGGTGCTGCCGCCTTCGCCACTGTGGCGCCGTTGCAGATGTGGGTGCTGGAAAAGGCCCAAGGCGCCGGCCAGAGCCTGGCTTCGTCGTTCAACATCGCAGCCTTCAATCTTGGCAACGCCGCCGGCGCGTGGCTTGGCGGCGTGGTCATCGCCCATGGTCCCGGCCTCGACGCCGTCACCTGGGTCGCCGCCCTGCTGCCGCTCGCAGCGCTCGGCGTGGCTGCGCTGGCACTGCGTCTTGATCGCCCGACACTCGGCGAACCGGCAACCGCCTGCTCGTAAGCGAGTTCGATGAAATCCAAATCCTCTTTGTCATCATAGGAGAAAAAGATGGACTATCGACGCCTTGGCGCCTCGGGCCTGAAGGTCCCGGCGCTCTCGTTCGGCGCTGGAACTTTTGGCGGTTCCGGGCCGCTGTTCGGCGCCTGGGGCAACAGCGATGCGCAGGAGGCACGCCGGCTGGTCGACATCTGCCTCGAGGCAGGCGTCAACCTGTTCGACACCGCCGATGTCTATTCGAACGGTGCTTCGGAAGAGGTGCTCGGCGCGGCGATCAAAGGCCGCCGCGATGCCGTGCTGATCTCGACCAAGACCTCGCTGCCGATGGGTGACGGGCCGGCCGACTACGGCTCGTCGCGTTCGCGGCTGATCAGATCAGTGGACGATGCGCTGAGGCGTCTCGGAACCGACTATATCGATCTCTTGCAACTGCACGCTTTCGACGCCGGCACACCGATCGAAGAGGTGCTGTCGGCGCTGGATGACCTCGTGCGCGCCGGCAAGCTGCGCTATATCGGCGTCTCCAATTTCTCCGGCTGGCAAGTGATGAAATCGCTCGGCCTGGCGGACAGGCACGGCCATCCGCGCTACGTCGCCCACCAGGTCTATTATTCGTTGGTCGGGCGCGACTATGAATGGGAACTGATGCCGCTCGGCCTCGACCAGGGCGTCGGCGCGCTGGTCTGGAGCCCGCTCGGCTGGGGACGCCTGACCGGTAAGATCCGCCGCGGCGAGAAGTTGCCGGAAAAGAGCCGGCTGCACGACACCGCAAGCTTCGGACCGCCGGTCGAGGACGAACATCTCTACCGGGTCGTCGACGCGCTCGACGCGATAGCCGGGGAAACCGGCAGGACCGTGCCGCAGATCGCCATCAACTGGCTCTTGCAGCGCCCGACCGTATCGTCCGTCATCATCGGCGCCCGTAACGAGCAACAGCTTCGCCAGAACCTCGGCGCGGTCGGCTGGGCGCTGACGCCGGAGCAGATGAAAAAGCTCGACGCCGCAAGCGAGGTCACCGCGCCCTATCCGTATTTCCCCTATCGGCGCCAGGAAGGTTTCGCTCGGCTGAACCCACCGGCGGTTTGACCGTCGCGATGCATCAATGCACCGGCCAGGGTGTGTTGAGATTCAGGTCAGGCCGGCCTCACCTGAATCCCACCACACCCTAATGCAGCACGAACTCGCCATCGACCTTGCGCCATTCGTTCGGCGAGATCAGTTTCTGGTGCGTGTAACTCACCGAGTGCAGCGGCCCGTCGAGCCTCGCCTTCCAGAACTCGATGAACCTTATCAGCACCGGGAATTTCGGCGCGATGTCGTAGTCCTGCCAGATGAAGCTCTGTAAGAGATGCGGGTGGTCGGGGAAGTGATAAAGAATCTTGGCCGTGGTCAAGCCATATCCCCTAAGCATCAGGTCCATTTCTGAATGGTCGCGCATTGCAGCCCCCAGGTTGATTCTCCTTTCCTCCCAATGTGAAATTGTGCGCGCTATTTGCTTAACCGTCTATTGATATTTCACGGTCCAGGCCGAGTTTACTACGCAAAAACATGTAGTTAGCAGCGATCGTACCCGAGTGCTGACAGCATTGAAAAAGGCTGCTGCGGCATCCCGCCGCGCGAATCCAACGTCTAATGTTGCCGTTACGGCGGAACTGTTAATAATGCGCGCGAATTCGCGGTTGCAACACCGCGAGCCCGCTGGTGCGTCAAGCCGGCGGCATGGTTTGGGAGGAAAGCTAAGAATGTCCGATGTTCATGTCCACCGCGTCCAGCCGGCGTGGAAGAAGAACGCGCTGATCGACAACGACACCTATCTCAAATGGCACGCCGACAGCGTGAAGAACCCGGACAAGTTCTGGGGCAAGCACGGCAAGCGCATTGACTGGTTCAAGCCCTACAGCAAGGTCAAGAACACCTCCTTCGACGGCAAGGTCTCGATCAAATGGTTCGAGGACGGCCAGACCAACGTTTCCTGGAACTGCATCGACCGGCATCTGAAGAAGCGCGGTGACCAGACCGCCATCATCTGGGAGGGCGACAATCCCTACGACGACAAGAAGATCACCTATAACGAGCTTTACGAGCACGTCTGCCGGCTCGCCAATGTGATGAAAAAGCACGGCGTCAAGAAAGGCGACCGCGTCACCATCTACATGCCGATGATCCCGGAAGCCGCCTATGCGATGCTCGCCTGCACGCGGATTGGCGCCATCCATTCGGTAGTCTTTGGTGGCTTTTCGCCGGACGCGCTGGCCGGCCGCATCGTCGACTGCGAATCGACTTTCGTCATCACCGCCGATGAAGGCCTGCGCGGCGGCAAGTCCATTCCCTTGAAGGAAAACACCGACAAGGCGATCGACATCGCCGCGAAGAATTTCGTGATGGTCAACAAGGTCGTGGTCGTGCGCCGCACCGGCGGCAAGGTTGGTTGGGCTCCGGGGCGCGACGTCTGGTACCACGACGAGATCGCCACGGTTAAGGCGGAATGCAAGCCCGAGAAGATGAAGGCCGAGGACCCGCTGTTCATCCTTTATACGTCGGGTTCGACCGGCAAGCCGAAGGGCGTTCTGCACACCACCGCCGGCTATCTCGTCTACGTCTCGATGACCCACCAATATGTCTTCGACTACCATGACGGCGACATCTACTGGTGCACCGCCGATGTCGGCTGGGTCACCGGCCACAGCTACATCCTCTATGGGCCGCTCGCCAACGGCGCCACCACGCTGATGTTCGAAGGGGTGCCGAACTATCCCTCGCAATCCCGTTTCTGGGAGGTCATCGACAAGCACAAGGTCAACATCTTCTACACCGCGCCGACGGCGCTGCGTGCGCTGATGGGTGCCGGCGACACGCATGTGCAGAAGACCTCGCGCAAGTCGCTGCGCGTGCTGGGTTCGGTCGGCGAGCCGATCAATCCGGAGGCCTGGGAGTGGTACTTCAACGTCGTCGGCAACGGCAAGGTACCGATCGTCGACACCTGGTGGCAGACCGAGACCGGCGGCATCCTGATCACGCCGCTGCCCGGGGCCACCGACCTCAAGGCAGGCTCGGCGACGCGGCCTTTCTTTGGCGTCCAGCCGCAACTGGTCGACGGCGACGGCAAGGTGCTGGAGGGTGCGGCCGACGGCAATCTCTGCATCACCGACTCATGGCCCGGCCAGATGCGCACCGTCTATGGCGATCACGAGCGTTTCGTGCAGACCTATTTCTCGATCTACAAGGGCAAATATTTCACCGGCGACGGCTGCCGCCGCGATGCCGACGGCTACTACTGGATCACCGGCCGCGTCGACGATGTCCTCAACGTTTCCGGCCATCGCATGGGCACGGCCGAGGTTGAGTCGGCGCTTGTCAGCCACGACAAGGTCTCGGAAGCGGCCGTCGTCGGCTATCCGCACGACATCAAGGGCCAGGGCATCTATTGCTACGTCACGTTGATGGCCGGCGAAACGCCGAGCGAGGAGTTGCGCAAGGAACTCGTCGCCCATGTCCGCAAGGAGATCGGCGCCATCGCCACGCCAGACAAGATCCAGTTCGCACCGGGCCTGCCCAAGACCCGCTCGGGCAAGATCATGCGGCGCATATTGCGCAAGATCGCCGAGGATGACTTTGCCGCCCTTGGCGATACCTCGACGCTGGCCGACCCGGCGGTGGTCGACGATCTCGTCGCCAACCGCCAGAACAAGAAGGCCTGATGCCGGTCGCGACCGGGATCGGCACTGTCAGCGAGCTCTGGCGCTATCCGGCGAGTTCGCTCGCCGGCGAGCGCCAGGACGTAATCGCGGTCGGAAAAGAGACCATCGATGGCGATCGCTTGTTCGGCCTTGTCGATGCCTCGAACAACGAGATCGCGCGGCCCGACCGCGAAGCGAAATGGCACAAGGTGCCGCTGATCCGCACCCGGTTGACCGGTGAATGCGCGCTCGAGATCGCCGTTCCCGGCGGCGACTGGCTGGCCGCGCCCGGCGCCGAAAGCGACCGCGTCGTTTCCGCCTATCTCGGTTTCGAGGCCTCGATCCGGCCGTTTCGCAGGGAAAACGTTGCGCCGGATTATTCCGGCCCGCTGACCGCGGAGCGCTATCGCAAGGCGCCTATCCACCTGCTGACCACCGCCTCGATGGCGCGCCTGAAAGCATTGCATCCCCTGGGAACGCCCGACCCGCGCCGCTTCCGCCCCAACATCGTCGTCGACATGGCGGCCATCGAGGGATCGTTCCCGGAAACGGAATGGATCGGTCGCAAGCTGGCGATCGGCGATCTGCTGCTGACCATATCGGAACCGTGCCGGCGATGCGGCTTCACCATCATCGCCCAGGATGGCTTCGACCACGACCCGGCAATCCTGCGCAATCTGGTTCGCCACAACGCGCACAATATGGGCGTCTACTGCACCGTCGACCGGCCAGCCAGCGTCGAAATCGGCGCGCCGATGCGGTTCGTGTGAACTACCGATACAAATCCGCCCGCGTCGGCGGCAGGCCGCTCGGGCCTCGCGCCCGCTTGGTGACGACGGTTTGGAAAATCTGCGCGGAGGCGCGTTCGAAGGTGATCGAACAGCCCGTAAGATAAAGCAGCCAGAGCCGCGCCTTGGCCTCGCCGACCTCCGCGATCGCCTCGTCGAAGCGCGCATCCAGACGCTCCGCCCACAGGCGGCAGGTGCGGGCGTAATGCTCGCGCAGATTTTCGACATCGTAGACGAGGAAGCCGTGCGCTTCGAAATTGCCAAGCGTCATGCCGATCGTGTCGAGCTCGCCGCCGGGAAAGATGTATTTGAGCAACGCCTTGTATTCCGGCCCCTTGCGCAGGGTTTTCTTGATGCTGCCCTTGTCGCGCCGCGTGATGGCATGGTGCAGATAGATGCCGCCGGGCTTGAGCAGCCGATGGATAGTCGAGAAATAGGTGGCGTGGTTGGCGAGCCCCAGATGCTCGAACATGCCGATCGAGGAAATCTTGTCGAAGGAACCGGTGAGTTCGGCATAGGATCTTATCTCGATGGTGATGCGATCCTCCAGCCCCTCGGCGCGGATGCGTTCGCGCGCCAGCGCCGTCTGGGCTTCCGACAATGAGACGCCGTGGCCGGTGACGCCGTAATTCTTCGCGGCATGGATCAGCATCGCTCCCCAGCCGCAACCAATATCGAGCAGCCTGTCGCCAGGCTTCAGCCTGAGCTTGCGGCAGATGTGATCGAGCTTATCCTTTTGCGCCTGGTCGATGCCATTGGCGAAATCGGTGAAGTAGCCGCAGCTATAGACCATGCGCTCGTCAAGGAAGAGCCGGTAGAAGGCGTTCGAAATGTCATAATGGTGCTGGATCGCTTGCCTGTTCGAACCGCTGACGAAAGGGTTGCGGCCGGAAAGGTCTGATCGTGTCGTCATCTGTTTTCTCGAAAACAGCACCGCAGGCAGGTCGCGCAGGACCGCAAGCTTCGGTAATGTCTTGAGTTTCGCGCGGAGCTTGCCTTGCGAAGGCAAGGCATAGAAGTCGAACAGCGATCCGTCTTCGACGTCGATGGCCTTCGACACCCACATCTCGATCAGCGTCGACAAGGTGGGGCGGCGGACCACCTGCCAGACGATATCCTGGTCGTTGATGGTGAGCACGGGGCCGGTGGCGGGCCCGATCCGCTCGCCGGTCCACAGCCTGACCGCAAAACCCGGTTTCAGCGTTTCGATGACCGTTCGAACGATCCGTGCCGCCTTGTTGCTGGCTTCCATTTCCTTCCCCGATGCGCCGGGTGCCGACAGTCCAGTGCGACAATGTTGTCCGGTTGGCCGGCAGACCGCAACCCGCTCCGGTGCCGAAAAACATCACATGCGGCTTTTTCAACAGGACGCCTTGCCATTTGCTGCGGCGCACCCCATCATCATTGTGTGTTCAACAAATCGAAAGGAGGTGATCCGATGTCGAGTGATTTCGTTTTCCAGAACGTGGCCTCAGCGGATTGCACTTTCGGGAAGCAGTCTTCCCGTTAAGGCGCGAGATGCGCGGCGGGCGACCTGGAGGTCGCCGCCATGGGCCGCGCCATGGACGGAAACACGGAAGGCCGCCGGCTTCGAAGGAAGCGGCGGCCTTTTCCGTAGGCGGATTACTGGGTCAGCGTAACCTTTTCCGTGTTGCGGATGATTTCCTGAAAGGCGGCGTCCAGTTCTACTCCGGTGGAAACCTCGAAATAATGTCTGTTGGCGGCGGAGACGTCTTTCGACGAACAGTCCTTTAGCACCGCCTTCGCCTGATCCCGCTCGGTTGACGACATATCCTTGTCGTTCAGGTCGAAGCCGATGGTGAAAATCTCGATGCCGTCACTTTTCATGTTGCCGCATAGCGTTTCAGCGTTGCCACGCGCAAGGTTGCCCTGGCTGTTATAGCTGCCCCCAGCGCCAGCGAAGGCGGTATTGAACTGGCCATCGGTCATCAGGATCGCGACCTTGGAAATCTTCTTCGCATTTGTATCCGAGGGGCCGCTGCCGAGACCGGCATTCTTGATCGCCGCGCGCCATTGCGGCGATAGCATATAGTAGGTCCACTGAATGGCGATCGCGCCGGCGGTGTAACCATCGGCCCGGAAGTCGTCGATCGAATCGAGCAGGGCGCCGGAATCGGCGGTCAGCGGGATCACCTCCGCATCCGGGCACCTGTTCATTCCTCCGCCACCCAGATGATCATCCCGATTGACCAGGGCATAATATTTCTTGCCCTTGCTGTTCGTGCGAACCGTGTCGGGGCCGTCGGCGCTGAAATCCGGATCGCCGTTTTTGTCCTTGCGCTCCGTGGCGCAATCATCGGAACGAGGCATCGCCGCGCCAACAATGGAGGTGTAGTCGCTGAAGGACGGCAGCAGCTTGCTGCCCGTCTTGGCGACGAGAAGCGAACTGCCGGCGACGGGCGGCAGGTCAGCGCCCCCCTGCTTCTCGGCATAGACGTTTTCCGCCAGCTTGCCGACATTCACGGCGGAGGCATAAGGCACAAGCGCGACGCGGATGCGGGGGTTCTTCGGATCCTGGTTCTGAAGCATCGTCTGGACGGCGTTTTTCGCCGCTGCTTTCAGATCGCCGATCTTGTCGACGTTGCCCCTTTTCGCCATCGATCCCGTAATGTCGAGCATCATCGCCACCTCGATCCTCTTGTCCGAATAAAGCGCAGTGGTGGAAGCGGTGACGCGCCGCGCCTTGCTCAGGCCGAAGATCGGGAAATAGAGGCCGACATCGACATGCGCGTCCGCCTGGACCGTATTGGCGGTTCTGTCGACCGTCAGCTTGTCAAGGACGATCTGGTCGGCCTGCAGGATACCGGCCGAGTTGTTGGCGTCGAGGAAGACCTGCACCGATTTGCTGGCTTCGGCCTCCTTGATGGCTCCAGTCGTCAGGTCACGCGCCGTCGAGGTCACAGCCGCATCGACCACGCCTTGCAGGCTCGATCTGGCGTTGTAGAGCTGCGAAACGTTAACGGCAAAGCCGGCGCCCAGCACCAGAACCGACCCGACAACGCCAAAAAGAACCGCGATGTTTCCGCTGCTATCCCTGCCGAAGCTGCCGATCGCCTGAGCAAGACCCTCAAAATGCCGCATGCTTCGCCTCCATCATCACGGCCCCGTAGCCATGTGAAGGCGCAATTGCAGGATCCCGGCCGGATGGCCTTGCCATGGAGCGGAACGCCGGTTGCTCGCGGCCAAGCCATTGTTTCTGCTATGTTTCAAAACGCGGCATGGTAAACAACCCGTAAACGGGAAGGCCCAGTGGCCGTTTCGTTTACGAAGCGCTTACCATGATCCGCTCGCTGCCGCGCCGTCCGGAAATTCGGTCCCTATCCGGCACAGAGATGCTGTGCCGAAGCGGATCAGGTGCACCCGACCCGGGAGGCCTTCGCAACGGCGCCGGCAGCGCCCGCATGCTTATGCCAACATCTGCGCGTTGACGGTCCTATCGATACCATGATGGGGAGGATTGAACAGGTTGCTTTCCTGCTCATAGGTCCAGACCTTGAACAGGCTGAGCCGATGCGAGCCGAAACTGTGCAGAAGCGGCACGTCTGTCGCATCGCGGCCGCGGGCGATGACGACGCGGCCGATCCTCGGCACATTGTGGCGAGGGTCGAACGTGTACCATTTGCCGTCTAGGAACACTTCCATCCAGGCCGAAAAATCCATCGGCGCCGGGTCGACCGGCACACCAATGTCGCCGAGATAGCCGTTCACATAGCGGGCGGGGATGTTCATGCAGCGGCAGAGCGTGATCGCCAGATGGGCGAAGTCGCGGCAGACGCCGACCCGCTCCTCATGCGCCTGCGCCGCCGTGCGGGTCGAACGCGCATAGCCATAGCCGAAGGACAGACGGTTGTGGACGTAATCGACGATCGCCTGCACCCGCGCCCAGCCGGAGGGAAGATGACCGAAACGCTGCCAGGCGAGATTGCTGAGATGGTCGGTCTCGCAATAGCGGCTGCCGAGCAGGTAGCCGAGGACATCGTCGGGCAGCTCCGCCACCGGCAATTCCCTGGCCAGTGTGTTGACCTCGTCCGGCTCGCCGCTGTCTTCGACTACCGCATCGTAGAGGATGCGGAAGCCACCGGCCGGCGCGGTGAAGCGGCGGCAGGCATTGCCATGGAGATCATGATAGACCGTGGTGGGCACGGAAGGCGACGTCAGCACGCGCGTCTGCCGCTTGATGTCGGGTTGGCGATCCCGGTGGATATCGAGCAGTGAAATGACCGGCGTGGCGGCAACACAGTCGATAGCGATTTCATAGCCGAGCCGGATCAGCATGGCGATTGCCCCCTGCGGTCATTCTGGAAGTCGACTTCTCAACGCGGAAGGAAGGCCGTGGTTCCCAGCCCATTGATCGAAAAGCCACCCCTAACCTTCCCATGGCAAGACGTTCACGCTACGGTCGAACAACGCCTTTACCCCTCCCGAAACACCCAGGATCTCAGATGTTCGCAGGCAGAAAATTCGCAGCCTTCCTGTTCGATATGGATGGCACGGTGATCAATTCGATTGCCGCGGCGGAAAGGGTCTGGGCGCAGTGGGCGCACCGGCAAGGTCTCGACGTTGCGAAATTCCTGCCGACGATCCACGGCGTGCGGGCGATCGAGACCATCGGCCGGCTGGCGCTTCCAGGTGTCGATCCGGTCCGCGAAGCCGATGCACTTTTGAAAGCCGAGGCGGCCGATCTGGATGGTATTCATCCGATCGCCGGCGCCGTGGCGTTTCTGGCGTCATTGCCGCCCGAGCGCTGGGCGATCGTCACCTCGGCGCCGCGCGAACTGGCGCTGCTGCGCATGAAGGCTGCCGGCATCCCAGTCCCCTCTGTCCTCGTCGCGGCGGAGGATGTTACCTTCGGCAAGCCAGCCCCCGACTGCTTCCGGCTCGGCGCGGAACGGCTCGGTGTCGATGCACGCGATTGTCTTGTTTTCGAGGATGCGCCGGCAGGCATTAGGGCAGCCGAGGCCGCCGGAGCTGCGGTCATGGTGATCAACGCCACGCATCAGCATGCGCTGGAAACGCGACATACGGCGATCGTCAGTTACGACACGGTCAGCATCGCGATCGACGAGAGCGGCTGGATCGCCCTCAGGCCGGAGCGTGCCGTCGAGGCCTGTTGAGCTTCGCTGACTGGCGATTCTTGGGCTAAAAGTCGCTGGTCAGGCCTTTGACTTCCCAATCGCCATAGCGGCCGGGTTCCTTGCCGCCGCGACCACCGATCTCCTTCGGCAGCGCGGCTTCCTTCGCACGATAGTTTTCGCGCCGCGCTTGCGCCTCCTCCAGCGCGCGCTTGGCCGCCGGCGTCAACGTCTTTTGCGGCGCCTCGCCAGCGGAGCTGGCATTCGTTTTACTGGTTTCGTCGATCATGCGATAATCCCGGCGGATTGAAACAGCGGCCAATTGAAACAGGAACAAGCGTTTCCCATCATATAGCCATGAGCATACAACGATCGACCCCCTTTCCGCAGCGCGGGCAGAAACGGAGCAGACGATGAACACCCTTCGCACCGCCATGCTTCTGGCCGCCATGACCGCGCTCTTCATGGGCGTCGGCTTTCTCATCGGCGGCTCGGGCGGCATGATGATCGCGCTGCTGATCGCCGCCGGCATGAACCTGTTCAGCTATTGGAACGCCGACAAGATGGTGCTGTCGATGAACCATGCCGTCGAGGTCGACGAGAAGAATGCGCCCGAGTATTACGCCATCGTGCAGGCGCTCGCCAAAGAGGCCGGCCTGCCGATGCCCAAGACCTATCTGATCGACAATCCGCAGCCAAACGCCTTCGCCACCGGCCGCAATCCCGAGAATGCCGCGGTGGCCGCCTCGACCGGCCTGCTCCAGCGGCTTTCGCATGAGGAAGTGGCCGCGGTGATGGCGCACGAGCTCGCCCATGTGCAGCACCGCGACACGCTGACCATGACCATCGTCGCCACGCTTGCCGGCGCGATCTCGATGCTCGGCAATTTTGCCTTCTTCTTCGGCGGCAACCGCGACAACAACAACCCGTTCGGTTTTGTCGGCGTGCTGGTGGCCATGCTGGTCGCACCCTTAGCCGCCATGATCGTGCAGATGGCGGTGAGCCGCACGCGCGAATACGAGGCCGACCGGCGCGGCGCCGAAATCACCGGCCATCCGCTGTGGCTCGCGTCCGCCCTTGACAAGGTCGCCCGCGGCGCTGAACGCATTCCCAATCCGGATGCCGAGCGCAACCCGGCCATGGCCCATCTCTTCATCATCAACCCGCTTTCCGGCGAGCGCATGGACAGTCTGTTTTCCACCCATCCGAGCACCGAAAACCGCATCGCCGCCTTGCAGGCGATGGCGCGTGAGATGGGTGGCAGCAAAACCCAGCCGCCCTCGCGTCAGGCCCCCTCGCCGCGGCAGGCGGACGAACCACAGCCGTCAGGCCCGTGGGACCGCGTCGCGCGGCCCGAGCAGCCGGCCAAGCCGAAAGCCAATCCGTGGGGACGCAATCCGACCGGGCCCAAGGGCCGGTGGTCGTGAGCGTAGCAACGGACGGGAAGCTGCCAATACAGTTGGAGGAGATGCGTCTCCTTTGCGCTAAGCACTGGAACCCCATCGGAATACCGATGGAGAATATAGCAAGATCCGGCGAGCTTGGATTCCGACCGCTTCCCGAAGACGAGTATGATACCTATCTGCAGCAGGTCATGCGTCTCATCGTCGAAGACGTCTCTCCAAGACAAATCTCCGATTACCTCAGCAAGGTAGAGAGTGAATATTTGATGTTGTCTTCCCCCGCAGGAAGCAAGGACGCTTTCATCAGCGCCGTTTTCGGACTAGCCAAACGAACATCGACACAATGAAGCCACTTCCAAGCCAGGCTTCAGAGGTGGCCGGCCTTGCCGCCCGCAAGGCGGCTGCCCGCCTGCTTGCCGCCGTCATTGATGCCAGAACGCCGCTTGACGGGCTGACCGACCACGAAAACGGCCACCCGCAATACAAGGCGCTCGACTTGCGCGATCGGGCGCTGGTGCGCGCCATACTGGTCACGGCACTTCGTTATCGCATGACCATCACGGGGCTGCTCTCGCGCCGCCTGGAAAAGCCGCTGCCGCCCAACGCCACCGCCCTGTCGCACATATTGCATGTGGCGGCGGCGCAGATCCTGTTCCTCGACATTCCTGACAGCGCCGCCGTCGATCTTGCCGTGACCCATGCCAAGTCCGACCCACGCACGCTGCGTTTCTCCGGTCTGGTCAACGGCGTGCTACGCACGCTGGCGCGTGCCAAGGAAACGGAATTGCCTGCCGCCCTTGCCGCTACCGACGAAGCGCCAAAATGGTTCTCCGACCGGCTGAAGGCGACCTACGGCGTCGACAAGGCCAGGCAGATCCTCGCTGCCCACCGCGTCGAGGCGCCGGTCGATTTCTCGGTCAAGTCCGACCCCGCGCTGTGGGCTGAAAAACTCGGCGGCATCGTGCTGCCGACCGGCACGGTGCGCGTCCAAAAACTCAGCGCATCCGTCACCGAACTGCCCGGCTTCACCGAGGGCGCCTGGTGGGTGCAGGATGCCGCGGCCAGCCTACCGGCGAGGCTGTTCGGCGATGTCAGGGGGCTTCGCGTCGCCGATCTCTGCGCCGCGCCCGGCGGCAAGACGGCCCAGCTCATTCTTGCCGGCGCCCAGGTCACCGCCGTCGACACATCGAAGAACCGATTGGCGCGGCTGGCGCAGAATCTTGAGCGCCTCGGCCTCACCGCAGAGATCGTCCAGGCCGATCTGCTCAGCTATGAGCCGAACGAATTGTTCGACGCTATCCTGCTCGACGCGCCCTGCTCCTCGACCGGCACGGTGCGGCGGCATCCCGACGTGCCCTGGACCAAGACGCCGGCCGACGTTGAAAAGCTTGCCGCCCTGCAGGCAAGGCTGCTGGCCCGCACTGTGACCCTGGTCAGGCCGGGCGGACGCATCGTCTTTTCCAACTGTTCGCTCGACCCGCTCGAAGGCGAGGCGCTTCACCGCGCCTTCCTCGCCGGGACGGCTGATATCGTCGACGATCCGCTGCGGCCAGGAGAAGTCGCCGGCATCGATCCGTTCCTGACGCCGCAAGGCACGCTGCGCACGACGCCCGCCGACATGGAGCTCGAAACCCCAGAGGTTTCCGGTCTGGACGGCTTCTTCGCCGCCCGCATGCGCAGGGCACTTTAAAGACTTGGGCCCGGAAAATTTGTCGACTTTTTTGGGGAGAACCATGCGGAAAGCGGGTTGAACTCCAGGACTTCCGTGGAATTCGCCTTCGCATAAGTTCTTGAATCACATAAGCTTGTCTTCGGGTTGAGGGCGATGAGGAGGGGTTTTGGCACTCGCTGCCGGCAGCACGACGCGTCTATGGACGCTTGTCGCGAGGGAGTTCTGGCGCAAGGCGCGCCGGCGCCTGCGTGCCGGGCCCGTCTATCGCTGGCGCTATTCCGGCCGCACGCCGGAGCGCGTCCTGATTGCTCCACCGGACCTGCGCCTCGCCGACCCGCAGATCGCGCTTGAGATCTACTATGGCCGCTATCCGCTGTCAGGGCATATGGTGGAGACCGGCGGCAAGTCGCCGTTCCAGATCGCTGTGCCCAATCCCGGCTGGCAAAAGACGCTGCATGGCTTTCGCTGGCTGCGCCACATGCGTGCTGCCGGCTCCGAACTCGCCGCGGCCAATGCCCGCGCGCTGGTTTCCGACTGGATAGCCATGCATGGCGGCCAGATTTCCGGCGTCGGATGGGAGCCCGGCACGACGGCCAAGCGCGTCATCGCCTGGCTGCAGCATTCCTCGGTGGTGCTGCAAGGCGCTGAATTTCCCTTCTACCGGGCCTTCCTGAAATCGCTTGCCGTCCAGATCCGCTACCTCAGGGCGATGGCGCGCGAGATGCCGGACGGCAAGGACAGGCTGCGCGCCCGTATAGCGCTCGCCTTTGCCGCATTGTCGTTGCCGGCGCCCGCATCGGCGCTGCGCAGCGCGACGCGCAACCTCGCCGAGGAGCTCGATCGCCAGATCCTGCCCGATGGTGGTCATATCTCCCGCAATCCGATGACCGTTCTCGAGCTGCTTGCCGACCTTCTGCCGCTGCGCCAGACCTATGCCAACCAGGCGGAGACGCCGCCGGCGGCCCTGATGGGGGCGATCGACCGCATGCTGCCGGCGCTGCGTTTCTTTCGCCACCAGGATGGCAGTCTCGCCCGCTTCAACGGCATGGGCGCGACCATCCACGACCGCATCGCCACCATCCTGCGCCACGACGACACCGCCGGCGCGCCGCTGCTGCACGCGCCGCATTCGGGCTATGAGCGCCTCTCCATGGGCGGCGTGACGGTCATCGCCGATACCGGCCCACCGCCGCCCGTCGATGTTTCCAACGCCGCGCACGCCGGCTGCCTTGCCTTCGAACTGTCCTCCGGCCGCCAGCACTATATCGTCAATGCCGGCGTCGACACCTATGGCGCCGCCGAATTCCGGCCGCTTGCCCGCGCCACGGCCGCCCACTCGACCGCCACAATCAACGACACCTCGTCGGCGCGGTTCAGTCATTCGCTGCGTGTCAACGACCTGCTTGGCACGCCGTTGATTGGCGGCCCGCAGAATGTGCCGTGCAAACGCACCGACCAACCGGGCAGCCAGGGTTTTCTGGCCCGCCATGACGGCTATGTCGCGCGCTTCAGCTTGTTGCATGAGCGCGAGCTGACATTGTCGACCGATGGCAACGTGCTCACCGGCAGGGACCGCTTCCAGCGGCCGGGCAATGCTGCCATCCGCAACAATGGCCGCGATTTCGTCACCGTGCGTTTTCACATCCATCCCGACATAAGTCTGCTGCAAGACGAGCATGACCGCCTGGTGCTCACCGCCGACCAGGCCGACACCTGGGTGTTTACCTCTACCGAAGTGGCGCCAGACGTCGAGGAATCGATCTATTTCGCCGGCCTTGGCGGACCGCGCCGCAGCCGGCAGATCGTGCTGGCCTTCAAGGCCTCGGAGATATCGGAAGTCCACTGGCAACTGACGCGAACCGTGATCGCCGGCTATCCCCAGAAGAGCTGACTGTGCCTGTCGCGACGAAGCGCCCAGCTTGATTGAGCTTCCGTCTTGATTTCCTGATGTCATGTGCTACGGCGCGCGGACACTTTCCCAACCGAAAGGCCACCAGCCCATGGCCGTCGCAGCCAAGAACATCCCCGCGCCCGACCTCGTCCCCGTGCGTCGCGCGCTGCTCTCCGTCTTCGACAAGACCGGCCTCATCGACTTCGCCAGGGCATTGGCCGCGGCCGGCGTCGAGTTAATCTCCACCGGCGGCACGGCAAAGGCGATCGCCGAGGCCGGCATGGCTGTGCGCGACGTGTCCGAGCTGACGGGCTTTCCCGAGATCATGGACGGCCGTGTCAAGACGCTGCACCCCTCGGTGCATGGCGCGCTGCTCGGTGTGCGCGACGACCCGGACCACGCCAAAGCCATGCACGATCACAACATCGAGCCGATCGATCTCGTCGTCTCCAATCTCTACCCCTTCGAGGAGGTCCGCCGCTCCGGCGCCAATTACGCCTCGATCGTCGAGAACATCGACATAGGCGGCCCGGCGATGATCCGTGCCTCGGCCAAGAACCACGCCTATGTCGCCATCGTTACCGACCCCGGCGACTATGCCTCGGTGCTCAATGCGCTGGAGATGAATTTCGGCTCGCTGTCGCTGGATTTCCGCAAGAAGCTGGCGGCCAAGGCATTCGCGCGCACCGCTAGCTATGATGCGGCGATCTCCGGCTGGTTCGCCGAAGCGCTCGAGATCGAGCATCCGACCTGGCGCGCCTTCGGCGGCAGGCTGGACCAAATCATGCGCTATGGCGAGAACCCGCATCAGGGCGCCGGCTTCTACGTCGACGGCGACAAGCGGCCAGGCGTCGCCACGGCCCGCCAGCTTCAGGGCAAGCAGCTTTCCTACAACAATATCAACGACACCGACGCCGCCTTCGAATTGGTCGGCGAGTTCGACCCGGCCCGCTCGGCCGCTGTCGCCATCATCAAGCATGCCAACCCGTGTGGCGTCGCCGAAGGCGCTTCACTGAAGGCGGCCTATGCCAAGGCGCTGGCCTGCGATCCCGTCTCGGCCTTCGGCGGCATCGTTGCGATGAACCGCCTGCTCGATGCCGAGGCCGCCGAGGAGATCGTCAAGACCTTCACCGAAGTCATCATCGCGCCGGGCGCCTCGGAGGAGGCGGTTCAGATCGTCGCCGCCAAGAAGAACCTGCGCCTGCTGGTCACCAGCGGCCTGCCCGATCCGCGCACTGTCGGCACCACCGTCAGATCCGTTTCCGGCGGATTGCTCGTTCAGGGCCGCGACAATGCGGTGGTCGACGACCTGGAGCTCAAGGTCGTGACGAAGCGCGCACCGACGCCGGCCGAGATGGCCGATCTGAAATTCGCCTTCCGCATCGCCAAGCACGTCAAGTCGAACGCTATCGTCTATGCCAGGGATAGCGCCACGGTCGGCATCGGCGCCGGCCAGATGAGTCGCGTCGATTCCTCGCGCATCGCCGCGCGCAAGGCGCTCGATGCGGCCGAGGCCGCTGGTCTCTCCGAGCCGCTGACCAAGGGCTCGGTCGTCGCCTCCGATGCCTTCTTCCCCTTCGCCGACGGGCTCTTGTCGGCGATCGAAGCCGGCGCCACCGCCGTCATCCAGCCCGGCGGCTCGATGCGCGACGACGACGTCATCGCCGCCGCCGACGAGCACGGCATCGCCATGGTGTTTACCGGCGTGAGGCACTTCCGGCACTGAGCGCCTCTTCCCTTCTCCCCTTGTTGTGGGAGAAGAAAGAGCAGCTCACGCAGCCGGCCGGTCCGCCGGGTACGGCGTCTTGATCAGGATCGCTATGCCGACACCGAGGAACAGCACGATCGCCGCCATGCCGAGCCTTGCCGAGCCACTGGCCAGGGTGATCGTTGCCACCATGAAAGGCGCGGCGAAACTGGTCGCCCGCCCGGCCAGCGCGTAGATGCCGAAATAGCGGCCCGACTCCGCGGCGGTGACGCTGCGCGCCATGTAGGAGCGCGACGATGCCTGCACCGGGCCAAAGGCCAGTCCGATCAGCAGGCCGTAGAAGATATAGGCCTTTTCCGCCGCTGTGCCGAACAAGCCGCCGCTGTCCGTTTCGGGCATGATCCAGGCACCGAACAGCGTATAGCCTGGGCCGGTTGAGACGATACCGATCGTGGCGATGCTGAGCAGGACGAGCGAGATCATCACGATGATCTTGGAGCCGAGCGCCGTGTCGAGGCGCGCGGCAACCAGACAACCGACGATGGCGACGACATTGAGGATGATGCCGAACATGCCGATCTCGGTGATCGACCAGTGGAACATCGCTGCCGCAAATGTGCCGCCCAGCGCCAGCAGGGCATTGACGCCGTCCTGATAGATCATGCGGGCAATGAGAAAGCGGAAGATGCCGCTGCGCTGGCGCACCTCAGCCAGCGTCGACTTCAATTCCGACAGCCCTTCGCGCACCGCTGGCCCGATCGGAAGGCCTTTTATGGCATCGGGCGTGAAGAAGAACATTGGCAGGATGAACAGGAAATACCAGCCGGCCGACAGCGGTCCGGTGGCCCTCGCATCCTCGCCGAGTTTCGGATCGAGGCCGAAGAGCGGGTCAATGCCGATGATCGTCTTGCCGGTTTCCGGCGAGCCCGCCAAACAGGTGACGACGAAGATCAACGCGATCATCCCGCCGAGATAGCCAAGCCCCCAGGCCATGTTGGAGACATGGCCGATCTCACTCTTCGGCACCAGCCGCGGCATCATCGAGTCGTTGAAGACCGTGGAGAATTCCGCCGCCACGGAGGCGAGCGAGAAGAACATCACGACCAGGAAAAGGTTCGAGCCGGGCGCTGCGAACCATAGCAGGCAAAGACTGATGATCTTGATCGAGGCGAAGAATGCTATCCATGGCTTGCGCGGCCCGGTCTGGTCGGCGATCGAGCCGAGGATGGGCGACAGCACGGCGATGACCAATCCCGCAGCGGCGATGCCGTAGCCCCAGGCCGCCTGGCCCGTCTCCGGGTCGCTCGCCATGCGCGAGACGAAATAGGGCCCGAAGATGAAGGTGGTGATGACCGTGAAGAACGGCTGCGCCGCCCAGTCGAACAGCATCCAGCCCCAGATGCCGCGCCTCGACGTCCGCTGCACCGCTATCTCGGCCATGTCCCCTCCTGGAAACGGCGCCCCGAAGCAGGGCGCCGCTGTGCTCTATAGCGCAGTTTTTGCCGGCAATCTCGCGCGATATGGAAGACTGTCACATCCCCGTCAGGTCGCTCATCAGTCCCGAGGCCACCGACAGCCGCGACACGGTGATGTCGCCGCCTTCGGTCAGCGCCTGCAGCCGCTCGCGGATGCGCGCCACGCGCTCACCGCCGGCCTCCAGCCATGCGGCCACCGGGTCCGCCGCCTTGGCGTGGCTGGTGAGGGCGGCCACCGCTATGCCGCGTCTGGCCGCGCCGATCGTGTCGGTGGCGCGCGACAGCGCCATCTGATCGTAATAGTCCGATGGTGAGATCGAGCGCGCCGCATCCTCGACGCGTGGGATGCGGAAGGCATCGCTGACCGCGAAAAACGCCTTCGCAGTGGCAAAGATGTCGGCACTCGCCATCCGTGACGCCAGAGCGATGTCGGGGATGAGCTCCCCCACCTCGCTCAGCGCCAACTGTCCGGCCAGCCGCTCCGGCGCGCCGCCCTTGAACAGGCTGTGCCGCCGCTCCTCGATCCGTTCGCGCGAATAAGCGGGCAGCAGCGAAACGAGCTTCGGTTCGAGCGCCTTGCGCGCCTCCTGCAATTCGGCGATCCGCTGGCCGAGCGGTGCAATGCCGGCATCGTTCTTCAGATACCAGCCGGAGGTCACATAGATAAGCCGGCTAATGGACTGGTAGAGGTCGAGCTGCACCTGGCCGTCGATCTGGTTGTCGAGCGCGTCGATCTCCAGATAGAGCGCCGGCAGCGCAAAACCGTCGCGGACAACCGCGAAGGTCCGCACCACGTCGGCTGCCGTGCGTCCGGTTGCTTCCTGCAGCCGGTTGACAAAGGAGGGGCCGCCGCGATTGACCAGATCGTTGGCGACGACACGGGCGATGATCTCGCGGCGCAGGCGATGGTCGTGGATCTCGGCCGCATATTTCTTGGCCATGCGATCGGGGAAATAGCCCATCAGGTCGCGGTCGAAATGCGGATCGTCGGGCACGTCGCTGGCGACGATGTCGGAGAACAGAACGATCTTGGCATAGGCGAGCAGCACGCCGAGCTCGGCCCTGGTCAGCGGTTCGCCGCGCGCCTCGCGCTCGGCAAGGGCCGCGGGAGACGGCAGCGTCTCGACGGCGCGGTCGAGCAGGCCGCGCGCTTCCAGCGCCGTCATGAAGCGGCTCTGATGCGCAATGTCGGCCAGGCCACGCTTGCGGGCGACCGACAGCGCCAAAGTCTGCTGGTAGTTGTTGGACAGCACGAGTGAGCCGACCTCACCGGTCATCTCGGCCAGCAATTTGTTGCGCACAGGCCGCGTCAGCGCGCCCTTGCGCATGGCCGAGGCCAGCGCGATCTTGATGTTGACCTCGACGTCGGAGCAGTTGACGCCGCCCGAATTGTCGATGGCGTCCGAATTGCAGCGGCCGCCAGCCAGCCCGAACTCGATGCGGGCCCGCTGCGTCACCCCGAGATTGGCGCCCTCGCCGATGACCTTGGCGCGCACGTCGAGCGCGGTCACTCGAATGGCATCGTTGGCGCGGTCGCCGGCATCCGCGTTGGTTTCGGTCGATGCCCGCAGATACGTGCCGATGCCGCCGAACCACAGAAGGTCGACCGGCGCCTTGAGGATGGCGCTCATGATCTCGACCGGCGAGGCGGTGGTCTTGGCAAGACCGATCGCGGCGGCCGCGGCCGGCGGCAGCGTGATCGATTTCTGGCTGCGCGAGACGATGACGCCGCCTTCCGACAGCTTGGTCTTGTCGTAGTCCTGCCAGCTCGAACGCGGCAGATCGAACATGCGTTTGCGCTCGGCCATCGAGGCCGCCATGTCAGGATCGGGGTCGATGAAGATGTCGCGATGGTCGAAGGCGGCGATCAGCCTGGTCTGCGGTGACAGGAGCATGCCGTTGCCGAACACGTCGCCCGACATGTCGCCGACGCCGACGACGGTGAAGGGCGAGGTCTGGATGTCGCGGTTCATTTCGCGGAAATGCCGCTTCACCGCTTCCCATGCGCCCTTGGCGGTGATGCCCATTTTCTTGTGGTCGTAGCCGGCCGAGCCGCCGCTGGCAAAGGCGTCGTCGAGCCAGAAGCCATGCTTTTCGCTGATCGCATTGGCGGTATCGGAGAAGGTCGCCGTGCCCTTGTCGGCGGCGACGACGAAATAGGGATCGTCCTGGTCGCGCCTGGTCACGCCGGCCGGCGGGATGACGCCGTCCAGGCCGATATTGTCGGTGATCGACAACAGGCTCGAGACAAAGTTCTTGTAGGCCGAGGTGCCTGCTTCAAAAATGGCGTCGCGGCCGGCGCTCATCGGCAGTTTCTTCGGATAGAAGCCGCCCTTGGCGCCGACGGGCACGATCACCGCGTTCTTGACCTGCTGCGCCTTGACCAGGCCGAGCACCTCGGTGCGGTAGTCCTGGGCGCGGTCCGACCAGCGCAAGCCGCCGCGTGCAACTGGACCGAAGCGCAGATGCACGCCCTCGACCTCGGAACCGTAGACGAAGATCTCGCGCCACGGCCGCGGCGCCGGCAGGCCGTCGACCGCCTGCGAGTCGAACTTGATCGCCAGCGACTGGCCTTTCGCCTTCGTATCGGCAACGAAATGATTAGTGCGCAGCGAAGCTTCGATCAGATTGAGATAGCGGCGGATGATGGTATCGTCATCGATGTTGGGCACCTCTTCCAGCGCATCCCTGATCTTGGCCTTGAGATGCTTGGCCGCCACCGCGCCTTCGCCCTCGGCCGTCGGCCCAAGACGGGCGACGAACAGCGCATGCAAGCCCCGCGCTATGTCGGGATAGCGGTTGAGTGCTGCCGCGATAAAATCCTGGCTCTGCGGGATGCCCGCCTGCTGCAGATAGCGGCCATAGGCGCGCAGGATGGTGACTTCGCCCGACCACAGGCCGGCGGTCTGGGCAAGCCCGTTATAGCCGTCATTGTCGATGTCGCCGCGCCACACCGACAGGAACGCCTCCTCGAACAATGCACCGCTGTCGCTGAGGTCGATCGGCTTGCCGTAGCTGTTTTCAAGCTCCATGTCGTGGATGAAGACCATGCCCGGCTGATCACTATTGATCATGCCCGAGCGATCGTCGCCGACCTCGAAGGTGCGCTCGCTGATGACGCGGAAGCCGATGTTTTCCAGCACCGGCACCCGCCTGGACAGCGCCACCGGCTCGCCGTGGTGATAGATCTTGAGCGCGGCCTGATGTGGCTTCTGGTCGGCATGGCGGTAATAATCGATGGCGATCGGATTGGCGGCATCGATCCCGGCGATCCGCCTGGCGTCGGCCAGCGCCACCGCCGGCGGGAAACTGTCGCGGTAGCTTTCCGAGAAACGCGAGGCGATGGCTGGGAGCGCCGCCTCGGCGCCGGTCTCAGCGGCTGCTTCACGCAGCGCGTCGTCCCATGTGCGCACGATGTCGCGGATTGCCGCCTCGATGGTGGCCTGCTCGACCTTTGGCGTCTTGCCGCCGGAACGGCCGATGATGAAATGGACGCGCGCCAGGCCGCCTTCGGGGAAGGCTGGATAGTAGGCCGACAAGCGGCCTTCGAACGCCGTCTTCAGGTAGGCCCCGATCTTCTCGCGCACGACGCTGTCGTAGCGATCGCGCGGCACGAAGACGAGGATGGAGACGAAGCGGTCGAACTGGTCGGCGCGCACCAGCGCCCTGACGCGTGGTCGCTCGACCAGCCCCAATATGGCTTCGGCATGCTTGCGAAGGACTGGCACGGGAACCTGGAACAATTCGTCGCGCGGATAGCTTTCCAGCACATTGGTAAGCGCCTTGCCGGAATGGTCGCCGGGATTGAAACCGGACTTGGCGATGATGGTCTCGGCCTTCGACCTGAGATAGGGAATCTTCATCACCGAACGCGTGTAGGCGGTCGAGGTGAACAGGCCGACGATGCGCAATTCGCCGGCGAGCGCGCCCTTGGCGGTGTAGGTCTTGATGCCGATGTAATCGAGATAGATGCGGCGGTGGACGGAAGACTTGGCATTGGCCTTGGTGACGATCAGTGGCTCCGGCCCGTGCAGGAAGGCGCGGATTTCCGGCGTCGTCGTCACCGCTTCGGTGCCGCGCCTGAGCACCAGCACGTCCGGATCGGACAGGATGCCGAGGCCGGGCTTCTCCGCGCGCTCCAGCGTGCCGCTCTTTTCGCCACCGGTGTATTTGAACTCGCGCATGCCGAGGAAGGTGAAATTGTCGTCGCGCAGCCATTCGAGGAAGGCGATCGCCTCGGTGACGCTGGCCTTGTCGAGCGGCACCGGCGCATAGCGGAATTCGTGGATCGCCTGGTCGAGCCGCGCCAGCATCGGCTTCCAGTCGGTGACCGCGGCGCGCACCTGGCCCAGAAGCTTCTTCAATCGCCCGGCCAAAGCCTCGGCCTGCTCGACCGGAAGGCGGCCGATATGGACGTGGATGACGCTCAGCCGGTCATGGCTGGGATCACCCTTGGCGAAGCCGCCATCGCCGAGGATTTCCTCGACGCCGCTCTTGCCGTGCCTGACAACGATGACCGGATGAGTAACCAGCAGCGGTTCGCCGGCGCTGTCGGTGATCTCGCCGAGGATGGAATCGAACAGGAATGGCATGTTGTCATTGACGACGGTGATGATCGTCATCGGCCGGCCTTGGCGCACGACGCCGGAATCGACGTCGATGGCGACTACGCAATCGCCTTTCTTATGTTTGGCGACGGCGCGCCTGGCGAGATCGGCGGCGCGTTCGAGGTCGGCGGCGTCATAGGCGGCGACGTCTTCGGCCGGCGCGCGGGCCAAGAGATAGTCCCCTAGACTGCCTTGTCGTTCGCTCGCCTTTACCGCGCCTCCCCTCACCGTAGCTGTCTTTTTCGGCTGGCTTGCGGCTTTCAGGCTGGCCATGATGCGAAGTCCCTCCCGTCACATGCTTTTGCAACTATGGTAGCAGATGACCGGTATTTGGCGACAAAGGTTTGACGGCTTTCGACGAAATATCGGAAATCGGCGCAAATCACGGATGAATGATGAGGAGGCGTGTCCATGACAGGCAGAATTACCGCACTTGACCTCGAGCAGGCGGAATTGAGCGAAGCGACGAAGAGCTATTTCGCCAAATGCGAGGAGAAGCTCGGCCTCGTTCCCAACGTGCTCCGGGCCTACGCCTTCGACGAGAAGAAGCTGCGTGCCTTCACCGACATGTACAACGATTTGATGCTGGGCGAGTCGGGGTTGTCGAAGCTGGAGCGCGAGATGATCGCGGTGGCCGTCTCCTGCGTCAACCACTGCTACTATTGCCTGACCGCCCATGGCGCGGCGGTGCGCCAGCTTTCCGGCGACCCAGCCTTCGGCGAGATGATGGCGATGAATTTCCGCGCCGCCGATCTTTCCCCGAGGCAAAAGGCGATGCTCGAATTCGCGGTCAAGCTGACCGAGGAGCCGGCCAAGATCGTCGAGGCCGATCGGGCAGCACTTCGCCAGGCCGGCTTTTCCGACCGCGACATCTGGGACGTCGCCTCGACCGCCGCCTTCTTCAACATGTCGAACCGGGTGGCCGCGGCGATCGACATGCGGCCGAACGACGAATACCACGCCATGGCGCGATAGGGCCACACCAGCCTCTCTATCGGTCCTGCAACCAAGAATTGTTGACAGGCCGACGCTGACAGTTAGTTTTTGAGGAAACAAAATTTCCAGGGGGTGAAACTCGTGACCCGAAGCCCTGCTTCGACAATGGGAGCCCCTTATGCCTAGCCGAATTGCCAAGCCCAAAATCCTTCTCTGCGCCCTGACCATGACATGGGCGCTCGTCGCAGCCCCCGCCCTCGCCTTCGAGGCGACGACCACCTACCAGCCTATTTTCGAGACGGCGGCCGACAAGACGATAACGCTGACCGGCCACGACCTGACCATCGAACAGGTCATCGACATCGCCCGCAGCGGCGCCAAGGTCGAGCTCAGCCCCGAGGCCTTGCAGCGTTCGGCGGATGCCTATGGCCTGCTGCTGGAGGGCGCGGCCGAAGGCGTCACCATCTACTGGTTCAACCGGGGCGCCGGCGATCAGCGCGAAACCGTGATCTTCTCCGGCGATCCGACGACGCCTGAAAACACCAAGCTCCTCAAGGACCAGCAGCTGGCCCGCTTCAAGGGCGGCGTGACGCGCGGCTACGGCCCGGAACTGCAGGAAGAAGCGCTGGTGCGCGCCATTATGGCGATCCGCGCCAACACCATATCCTACGAAGCGGCAAGCCCGCAGCTGACGCATATGCTTGTCGACATGCTGAACAAGCGTGTGACGCCCGTCGTGCAATCGCGCGGTACGCTTGGCGAAGGCGACCTGGCGACGCTCGGCAACATCGGCGCCGCCATGGTCGGCGAGGGCGATGCCTATCTCAACGGCGTTCGCATGCCCGCCGCGCAGGCCCTTGCACAAGCAGGATTGAAGCCGCTCGAACCCTTCGCCGCCGACCAGGCGGCGCTCATCAGCACCAACGCCTATGCGCAGGCTCAGGCGGTGCTTCTGGTCGAGGATGCGCGAAAGCTCCTGGAATGGACCGATCTGAGCTATGCCATGGGTCTCAACGGCATGAATTCCAGCGTCACGCCGATCTCCGTGCCGGTGCAGGCGATGCGGCCTTATCCATGGCTGACCTGGGACGCCGCCCGCATCATGGACATGATCAAGGGCAGCTACCTCTTCGACGAGGACCCGGCCCGTATCATCCAGGATCCGGAAAGCATGCGCGCCTCCAGCCAGCGCCAGGGCTCGGCCTGGCAGGCCTGGGCCGATCTGCGCGATTCCGTGCTCTTGTCGATCAATTCGTCGGATCACAATCCGGCGGTCCTTCCCGGCCTGACGCCGCAAAGTTCGCCGGAATTGAACACGCCGCAATTCATGCAATACTATATCAAGGGCGGGAAGCTGAGTAACGGCAAGTCCGGCTACATCTTCTCAAACGCCAATTGGGATCCCTATCCCCTGGCCAACCAGGTCGAGGCCTTCACCAATGCCTTGACCAATCTGGGCGTTGCCGTGGCCCAGCGCATCGAGCGCTTCCGCAATCCCTTCTTCACCGTGATCAAGCCCGCCGATGTGCTTAGCGCCGACCAGCGCAAGGACATCCCATCCTTCGACGGCTATCTGCCGACTGATCTGTGGCAGGAACTGGCTGACCTCGGCACGCCGGTTACCCCGAACGGACAGGCAATCGTCGCCACCGTCGAGGATCTGGAAGCGCAGACCCGCATCAAGACGCAACGCGCCCGCGAGGCGGTCGACGTGTCGTTTCATCTGGTGGCGCAGGATCTTTTGACGGCGAGCTATTGGATGGAACTACGCAAGGCGCAGAAGCCGGAGCGAAAGTTCGGCGAGGCACCGACGGCGGCTCTCGCGGCGCTCCGCCAGGTGATCCCCTGGCAGCAGTCTGCGTCGGCTCGGCCAAAGCGGCCGCTCGGAATGGTCGCCTATGATTTCATGCAGCAAAATCCGGCGACCAGATTCTATCCAGGCGGACCGCAGGCGCCGAGGAGTCCAACAGCGCCGACAGCCGGCGTGCTGCCCAATTAGGACACGGCCGAAGGATGCCCCCATGTAATGGCCCGGTGAGCCATCGCGCCTTATATTAGCTGCTTCGCATTCTCATTGCTTGTTTGCCGGTTTGGCTTGATGATCGGCATGCGGCATGACCGCGTGCCGGTTCGATGCCGCTGATCAAGGGAGGAGAACATGGCGAAATTTCTCTACGTCTATCACGGCTCGGGCAAGATGCCGACCGACGAGGCCGAGCGGAAAGCAGCGATGGATGCCTGGACCGGCTGGTACGCCAAGCTTGGCTCGGCCGTTATCGATGGCGGCAATCCGGTCGGCATGTCGAAGACCGTGCTTCCCGGCGGCAAGGTCGAGAACAATGGCGGCAGCAATCCGACCGCCGGCTATACGATCATCGAAGCCAAAGACATCGACGATGCCGTCGCCAAGGCCAAGGATTGCCCGATCCTGACGGACCCGGGTTTCAGCGTCGAGATCGCGCCGATCGTCGAAATGATGTGACGCGCCGTTCGTTTGGGCATGATCTCTCGGCAAACGAACCGTTTGTCCGAGAAAACCGGTTCGGGATCAAGCTCAGGACCGCGCCGCGATCGCCGCCGCAGCACCTGCCATGGTGCCGGCGCTGATGCGGTTGGCGATCTTCATCGCCCGTTTGCTCCGGAGCAGTTTTCGCGCCTGCGAAGCGGCCAGCACCCAGGCGAGATCGATGGCGATGAGGACCACCGCCATCGTCGCCGTCAGCTCGATCCAGCCGACGAGGCTGACCGAGGCGAGGTCGATGATGGTCGGCAGCAGCGCCAGGTAGAACATCATGATCTTGGGATTGCCGAGCGTCACCGCCATGCCGGCGAAAAACAGCTTCGCCGGCGAATCTTCGCGCGGCATCTCGCCCTCGCGCGCCTCGACCGGCGCCGTCCACATCTTCCAGGCGAGGTATGCGAGATAGGCGACGCCGACCCACTTCACGATAACGAAAGCGAAGTGAAACGTCTGCGCCACCACCGCCAGCCCGAACACCGCCAGCGACAGCCAGATGGCCTCGCCGATCCACATGGCGAGCAGGAACGGAAACACGTCGCGAAAGCCTTTTAAGATCACCCGCGCCACGAGCGCGGCGATCGAAGGGCCGGGTGAGCCGGCGGCGACGAAAAGGGCGGCGGCGAAGATCAGAAGCGACGTGAAGTGCATGACCAGTATCTCTGATTGGGATGTTGATCGCTCAATATTAGCCCAACTGTCCCCGCAGCGGTAGCATCGACAATTGAAGGGGCTTGTCGACCCGCCGCCTCGCGGCTAGAAGTCTCGCCCCGACACAATTTCGAGCTTCACTTTGCCTACGTAACCGCCGGTCTCGTCAACTCCCCCGACACAATGCATGGCGCCGCATTCGCGACGTCTGTTTCATTTCATGTGTTCCTCAGGGTGGCGGTTCGAGACCGGTTTGGCACTGCTGAACCGCTGTTGCGTTTCACCACCCGCGACACCTGATTTCCGACCACCGCAGCCTCTCGCCACGCCGTGTCCGCATGGGCATCTCGACATCGCCGATCTGATGGACTTCCCGACGGGAAGGGCTTTTCGGCATGTCTTCGATACTACGTATCCTCTGGGCGATCGCGCCCAAGACCGCACCTCGACCTCACATCAACTGCAATCGCTGCGGCGCCTTCAAGGCTTACCACTGCAGCGGGAAATTCCGCGTCAACGCCAATGGCAAACGTATCGATGCGTGGCTGATCTACCGCTGCATCGATTGCGACAATTCCTGGAATTTCGGCGTTCTGGAGCGGCGCAATCGCCGCGACATTGAGCCTGCGTTGTTGCACGCGCTCGAAGGCAACGACCCGGCCCTGGCGCGTCGCCATGCCTTCGATGTCGTTGCGCTGCGCAGCAGGGTCGGGCGCGTCGAGGAGTTCCCCGACGTCACCATTCGTAAGGAAGCACTCGACGACAGGCCGGAAAAGACAACCGCCCTGGAACTCCAACTCGAATTGGAAATGCCGACATCGTTGCGCCTCGACCGTCTTCTGGCCGGTGAACTCGGCATCTCCAGGTCGAGGCTTCAAAGCTGGGAAGACAAACGATTGCTGATCGTGGCACCCGATGGGGCCAAGGCCCTGCGCAGGCCGGCCCGCCCGGGCACGGTGATCCGCGTCGATCTGGCCGGCGAAGCCGACAGCGACGCCATCGTCTCGGCTGCCGGCGGGTAGAGTAAAAAGGGAGGGAGCAGTGTTCCCTCCCTTGATGATCATTCCGGAGAAAAGCTTACGCCGCGCCGACCACCTTGGCCGACTTCTCGAAACGCTTGCGCTCGTTCGGGTCGAGGTACAGCTTGCGCAGCCGGATGGTCTTCGGCGTCACCTCGACCAGCTCGTCGTCCTGGATCCAGGCCAGCGCCCGCTCCAGCGTCATGCGGATCGGCGGCGTCAGCTTCACCGCTTCGTCCTTGCCGGCGGCGCGGATGTTGGTGAGCTTCTTGCCCTTCAGCACATTCACTTCGAGGTCGTTGTCACGGCTATGGATGCCGATGATCATGCCCTGATAGACCTTGACGCCCGGATCGATGACCATCGGGCCGCGGTCTTCCAGGTTCCACATCGCGTAAGCCACCGACTCGCCCTGCTCGTTGGAGATCAGCACGCCATTGGTGCGGCCGGGCAATTCGCCCTTGTAGGGCTCGTAGGCATGGAACAGCCGGTTCATGACAGCAGTGCCGCGCGTATCGGTCAGCAGTTCCGACTGGTAGCCGATCAGGCCGCGCGTCGGCGCGTGGAAGACGATGCGCTGGCGGTTGCCGCCGGACGGGCGCAGCTCGACCATTTCGGCCTTGCGCTCCGACATTTTCTGCACGACGACGCCGGCATGCTCCTCGTCGACGTCGATGACGACTTCCTCGACCGGCTCCAGCAATTCGCCGTTTTCGCCCTTCTGCATGACGACGCGCGGCCGCGACACGGCGATCTCGAAGCCCTCGCGGCGCATCGTCTCGATCAGCACGGCCAGCTGCAATTCGCCGCGGCCGGAGACGAAGAACGAATCCTTGTCCGCCGATTCCTCGATCTTCAGCGCGACATTGCCCTCGGCCTCGCGCAGCAGGCGGTCGCGGATGACGCGGCTGGTCACCTTGTCGCCTTCGGTTCCGGCCAGCGGCGAATCGTTGACGAGGAAGGACATGGTCACGGTCGGCGGATCGATCGGCTGCGCATGCAGCGGCTCGCTCACCGCCGGGTCGCAGAACGTGTCGGCGACGGTGCCTTTCGACAGGCCGGCAATGGCGACGATATCGCCCGCCTGCGCTTCGTCGATCGGCTGGCGCTCGAGCCCGCGGAAGGCAAGGATCTTCGAGACGCGGCCGGTTTCGATCTGGGTGCCGTCATGGTGCAGCACCTTGACCGCCTGGTTGGATTTCAGCGTGCCGCTCTCGATGCGGCCGGTGATGATGCGCCCGAGGAACGGATTGGCTTCCAGGATGGTGCCGATCATGCGGAACGGGCCGGGATGAACGGTCGGCGCCGGCACATGCTTGATGACGAGATCGAACAGCGGCGCCAGGCCCTGGTCCTTCGGACCTTCGGGGTTTTCCGAGACCCAGCCATCGCGGCCGGAGCCATAGAGGATCGGAAAGTCGAGCTGCTCGTCGGTGGCGTCGAGTGCTGCAAACAGGTCGAACACCTCGTTGACCACCTCGACATGGCGGGCGTCCGGCCGGTCGATCTTGTTGATGACGACGATCGGCTTCAGGCCGACCTTGAGCGCCTTGCCGACGACGAACTTGGTCTGCGGCATCGGTCCTTCGGCGGCGTCAACCAGCACGATGGCCGAATCCACCATCGACAGGATGCGCTCGACCTCACCGCCGAAATCGGCGTGGCCGGGGGTGTCGACGATGTTGATGCGGGTGTCCTTCCAGTCGACCGAGGTCGCCTTGGCCAGGATGGTGATGCCGCGTTCCTTTTCAAGGTCGTTGGAATCCATGGCGCGCTCGGCGACGCGCTGATTGTCGCGGAAGGAGCCGGACTGCTTCAAAAGCTGGTCTACGAGGGTGGTTTTCCATGGTCGACGTGCGCGATGATCGCGATATTACGAATTTTCATGTTGTGGTCTCGGGAGCGTTGCAGGCAGCAGGCCAAAAGGCGCCGCCTCTTTCAGTTGCGCGGCTCATACAGGGTTTTTCGCATTTGCGAAAGAGGATGCCGATACCCAAATATCTGGTCACCAATTCTTAAGCCTCTTCGTGTCAAATGTTTTTTGTTAACCAAGGCGGAACCTTGCCGGCTCCGAGCAGTTCAATTTTCATGATCGATCCACTCAGCAGATTGCGTCCAGTCCTGGCATGGGCAGCTCTCGCCGTGATTCTCGCGGCAGGTGCGGCGCAGTCGGCTGCGACGATCAAGGATGCGGGCGCCGTCGTGAAATCCGACACGCAGACGGCCGAGGAGCTTTTCGCTGACGCCCCCTATGGCGTCGACCCGGTGGTGACCGGTCCGGTCAGTGCCTCCTTCAAGCAGAAGCAGCAAGCCGCCGGCTGCGACAGCGCGGTCTGGCCGAAGATTCCGACCGTCTGCTACCCGGATTAATTATTGCGTCGGCTATCCTGACAAAGGTAGCACTCCGGCACCCCCCTCTGTCCTGCCGGGCATCTCCCCGCAAGGGGGGGACATCAGATGTCGCGTCGGCTTTCGCCAACCTCCAGCGCTGAAGGACGAGCGGCAGCGGCAAAGCTGCTAATCTCCCCCCTTGCGGGGAAGATGTCCGGCAGGACAGAGGGGAGTGCCTCGCGCCGACCTCACGCCGACCGCACTGGATCGAGCGTCGCCTTGTAGAGCTCGTTGTCGTCGCGATCCATCAGCCGCACCGTCATCTGTTCGGTGGCGCCATTGATATCGACAAGGCCGAAGAACTGCAGGCCGGCCGACGGCGGCAGGTTCTGGCCCTGCTCGGCGGTCGGCGCTTTGATGAACTTCAGCTCCGGCCCGAAGGTCATGTCCAAATCATTGGGGCCGAACGTGCCGGCATGGATCGGGCCTGAGACGAACTCCCAGAACGGGTTGAAATCCTGAAACTGCGCCTTGTCGGGATTGTAATAATGCGCTGCCGTGTAATGCACGTCGGCGGTCAGCCAGACGGTGTTGTCGATGCCGGCGTTCTTGATGTAGCGCAGAAGATCGGCGATTTCGAGCTCGCGACCCTTGGCCGGGCCGTTGTCGCCATTGCTGACCGCCTCGGCTCCAACCTTCTTGGCGCCGTCGTCCCAGACGACAAGGCCGAGCGGCATGTCGGCGGCGATGATTTTCCAGGTCGCCTTGGAGTTCGCCAGTTCGCGCTTCAGCCATTTGATCTGCTGTTCGCCGAGAATGCGCGATTGCGGCGTCATGGTCTCCTCCATGCCCGGACCGTTGGGACCGCGATAGGAGCGCATGTCGAGGAAGAACACGTCGAGCAGCGGCCCATAGGCGATCTTGCGATAGACGCGGCCGGGCTCCGATGGCTCATAGCGGATCGTCGTCATCTCATGGAAGGCGCGCGCCGCCCGGGCCGCCAGCACATGGATGGATTTTTCCGAGTAACGATCGTCGGCGCTCAAATCCTTCGAATCCGACCAGTTGTTCAGCACCTCATGGTCGTCCCACTGGTAGAAAGTCGGGCAGATGGCGCTGAGGCCCAGCACGTGTCTGTCCATCATATTGTATTTCCACTGGTCTCTATATTCCTCCAGCGTCTCGGCGACCTTGCGCTTGCCGTCGATGAGCACGACGTTCTTCCATTTGCCGCCGCCGGGCAGATCGACCTCGTCCTTCATGGCGCCGTCGGCATAGATGGTGTCGCCCGAATGCAGGAAGAAATCGGGCGTGTGCTTGCCTATCGTGGCGTAGGTCTTCATGCCGGTCTCGTCGATGCCCCAGCCCTGGCCGGCGGTGTCGCCCGACCAGGCAAACTTGATATCGCGCTTCGAAGCCGGCGCCGTCCGGAAGCGGCCGACTATCGGCTCGGAGACGGCGTTGATGTCGGCGAGATCGGCGGCAATCATGCGATAGAAGATGTCCTGGTCGGCGGCGAGGTCGGTGAGTAGCCGCTTCACCGTGTAATCGCTCGCCGGCGAGGTATCGAGCGACGCAAGACGGGTGGCATTGGCGAAATTCTCTGTCGAAGAGACTTCGAACATGACGCGCGACGGGCGATCCGTGCGCGTCCACACCATGCCGCTGGTTTCATCGATATCACCGGACTGCACGCCATGCGTGAAAGCCGGTCGCTGGTTGGCGCGGGAATAATAGGGAAGCGCAAGCCCGGAGGCACCGACCAGGCCAAGGGCACTGGCCGAGGTGACGAAAGCGCGGCGTGAAATCTTGTTCATGGCTGTCTCCTGGGTGGCTTTGAACGTTGCCCCCAAGGTCCGGCCTCAATGTTTCAGCCGCATCTCGAAACCATGAAGGTTTCGTTACAATCGACAGGCGGGCGATCTCCCCCTTCGAGGGGGATGCGCCCTGACTTCGGGCATTTCCTGGCAAATCACGCCAAGCACGCTGACTGAGGTGCTTGCCGCAGGTGGCGACGATGCCAAGTGCGCATTTGATGCGACGATGGACAGGAGATCTACGTTGCGGCAATCGAGGCGGTGCGGCTAACGCCAGTAGTTGCCTTAAGGTCGCGTTCGCTGCGATTTCCACATGGAACATAATAAGAACACGTGATAGGCTATCGCGTAGACGGGTTTAGCAGGCTACGGTCGAGGGGATGGGAGAAGTTTCACAGATTCGCTTGTCGGAGTTGCGTGCGACGTCGCAGTCCGTGGTGGACGGATATGCATTGAAAGTTGCGCGTGGGGACCTGTCGAAAGCACGCCTTCTGGCGCGTGTGTGGTGCGCGACGATCGACGAATGTGATCGCGAGACCTGTGCAGTTTCGCTGACCCGCCACGCCTTGGAAGCTTTGTCCAGGTCCATTGGCGTTTCCCCGGCATTGTGCCCCTCACTCGCCTTCACAGAGCAGTTGGACGAGCCCGCATCCGCGCTCGCAAACACCATTGGAGAAACCGCCGCACGGCTGCCTATTCTTGAAGCTCTCCATCTGGTGACCAGCCTCTATCCGGCCCTGTTGCCAACCAAGGAGCGTGGCGAACGCGGTGCCTTCTACACGCCGCCGGCTCTGGTCAATCGCCTTCTCGATCAAGCTGAAGAGGAAGGCCTCGATTGGCGTACCGCGCGAGTTCTTGATCCCGCTGCCGGCGGTGGGACATTTCTGTTTCATGCCGCGCATCGCATGATCGCCGCGCTTGGCGAGTGCGAGCCTGCTTTCGCGCTCAGCCATGTCGGCACGAGGCTTGCTGGTTTCGAGCTCGACCCTCACGCGGCCATGCTCGCACAGGGCGCGCTGGAGATCGCTCTCGCCGATGTTGCGATCAAAGCTGGCCGCGCCGCCCCTACCATTGTGACGGCCTGCAATACGCTTGAAGCCGATTCGGAGCCCGTCTTCGATCTCGTTGTCGGCAATCCGCCCTACGGACGAGTCTCCTTGCCATCCGAACTGCGAGAGCGTTATGCGCGCAGCCTTTACGGTCACGCTAACCTCTACGGCGTTTTCACCGATGCTGCGCTGCGCTGGACAAAGCACGGCGGCCTGGTCGCCTTTCTAACGCCGACAAGCTTTCTTGGTGGTCATTACTATTCTGCGCTGCGCAGCCTTCTCGCCCGGGAGGCGCCACCCGTCGCGATCGACTTCGTGCATGCGCGGCGCGGCGTTTTCGAGGATGTACTGCAGGAGACGCTGCTCGCTGTCTACAAGCGCGGCGCTGAACCGCAGCGCGCGCAGATACACTATTTGACCGTCGCGTCCGAAACCGAGGCCAAGGTTACCCGCAATGGCACGATAGCCTTGCCATCCGATCGCACCGCACCCTGGCTCGCCCCGCGCACCCCAGAGCACAGCCGACTTATCGCCCAGGCCGAGACGATGACGCATCGCCTTGCTGATTGGGGCTACGAGGTCTCGACCGGCCCGCTCGTTTGGAATCGCTTCAAGGATCAATTGCGCGACCGCGCCGGCGGCAAAGGCGTGCATCCATTGATCTGGGCAGAGTCTGTTACCTCTGGCGGCCAATTCACCTATCGCGCGCGCAAGAAGAACCACGCCCCTTATTTCAAGCTGGAAGCTGGCGATGACTGGCTGCTTGTCGAGGAGCCCTGCGTTCTCGTTCAACGCACAACCGCCAAGGAGCAGGCCCGCCGACTGATCGCCGCGGAACTTCCGGAAGAGTTCATCGATACATATGGCGGCGTCGTTGTCGAAAACCACCTCAACATGGTCCGCGCGACCAGCAGCACGAAGGTGCCGGCGGCAGTCGTCTCGGCTCTGCTGAACAGCCGTGTCGTCGATGATCTTTTTCGCTGCATCAGCGGCAGCGTCGCCGTCTCGGCCTTCGAGCTCGAAGCGCTCCCGCTGCCGGCACCCAAAAGCACCAAGGCGCTGGCGAAGCTTGTCACAGCGGGGGCAACGCGGGAGCAGATCCAGGCGGAATGCGACCGCCTCTACGGCGAGTTCATATGACGGCGCGGCCGCCTTATGCGACACGTGATCTTATCGCCGGGCGACTGCCGCTGATTTTTCCGGAAGGCACGCCGAACCGCATTTATTGCATACGGGAACTGGCCGCCAGCACCGTGTTCGCCGCACTCTACATCGGCGCTGTCGAGGGTTCAGGGCGATTTCTTGGCCCGGTCCATGTCTATCGCATGACCCGCGAGCAGGCAGCGCTGGCGGACGATGCCGATCGAGATGCCTACGCCGCCGCCGTCTTGCGGAAAAACGGCATCGTTGCGGGATCACGCTGGTACGCGGACAATACGCGCGAGCCCATTCGTGACGAGACGCTGCGAGACGGCCTGGTGGCAATCGGCGCCGTCCTGCGTCGTGAGGATTTGCCGACAACTTCAGGTCAACCCCGCTATGCGCTGAAAGCGGACTTTTCTACACTGTTCGATCCGGCGCTAGAAGGTGAAGCGCTGGACGTTGCTATCGCGAATTTCCAGGAAACGCACCTCAGCAAGGGCGCGCTGGCCCGCGTGACCATCATGCGCGCCGGTGCCGCCGCCAACGCCGCCGGCATTCGAGTCACCTTTCCGAACGGCGAAACGAGATTGCTCGCGCCAGGGCCGAGTTCGATCATTGCACAAGCCGTCATCGAGGTATTCGCCAAGCGATTCCTGGCCGCTCCCGCCATGCTATGGCTGAGCGAGAGTGGCAACAAGGTGGTCGTTCGCGATGACGCCATTGCCAATGCGATCGGTCTCAAGATCGAGGCTGACAAGAACCTGCCCGACATCATCCTCGCCGATCTTGGCCACAAGGAGCCCTTGATCCTGTTCGTTGAAGTCGTGGCGACTGATGGCGCAATCACAGACCGCCGACGCGATGCCATTCATGCTGTCACGGATGCGGCTGGTTTCGACCGGAAACAGATTGCGTTCCTCACAGCCTATCAGGATCGCCAATCCGCTGGCTTCAAGAAGACCGTCGCGCAACTCGCCTGGGGTTCATTCGCCTGGTTCTTGTCGGAGCCCACCCAACTTCTCGTGCTTCATGACGGCACAGCCGACAAGCGCTCACTCGGCAGCTTGCCCTGGATCGCGCTATAGCACCGGACCACTGGCGCGCGGCTGGAGGAGGTGCGTTTCTCTATATCGAGGCCTTCGCCAATCTCTACCGCGATGCCGCCGACATCATCCGCGCCCATCGCTCGGGCGGCGTGGTCGATCCGGCGCAGGCCGCCCAGGCGCCCGACGTCGTCGACAGCGCGCGCGGCGTGAAGTTCGTCGCGGCAGCCGCCGGCGGAACCTGGACGCCTGCCTTGTTTTCCTGAGTGTGTAGCTCAGCCGGCACTATCGAGCGGCGTGCTTGAGCGATTCATCGTCTCTCTCTTTGCTTTGACGCAATTCCCCAGGGAAAGCACCACGCGCCTTCCCGGGAAAACCGTTCCATACTTTTCCTGGAACTGCCTTAAAGCACTGTCTTTCATCTGTTTGGCCGATGCGCCGGGTTGTTGGGAAGTGAAATTTACAATTAGTAAGTGCGGGTCATGAGCAAATTCTTTGGGCCCGATCATTTTGGATGAAAGACTGACAAACCTTGTCGCATGTAGGATCACCTATCATCACAGCAAGAACTGCTTTTCTGGCCATCTTGGCTGTCGTCCTCCTGCTAACCCTTTCACCAGGGTGGCTTTTGCAGATGCTTGGCATCGCCATCACCCTTGGTCATGACAAACTCAACCACGTCGCTGCGTTTGCCGTGTTGGCGACCATCGGATTTTTTGCCTGGCCGGACCACAGGGCAAAGCTGACTGTGCTCCTCGTTCTGACCGCCGCCGCGATCGAGGTTGTTCAAGGCTTGCAACCGATTGGACGCTACCGGGATGCCTGGGACTGGGCTGCCGGCTGCGTCGGCATGGCGTGTGGGTTGCAAATCGCGAGATGGACAAGGAATTTCACCGGCGCCCTGAGATACGAGAAGCGAACACCCCTGTAGTTTCAGGCGGCACCGGAAGTCGGCAATGACGATCCATATCCGGGTGGTGTGAAGGCGCGGCACAACAATTTCTCGTGAAGCTGTGCGGGTTGACTCGACTGTTTCGTTGCCTACGTAACCGAGTGGGCGAAGGGGCAAAACGCAAATCCGATATCGGCAATGACACCTCTGCGCTTTCGAAAGCTTGCCCTTCTTCTGCCGGCCGGCATGTCAATCCTGTCTTCCTGTGTCATCCCCGACGATACGTCGGGCATCGCGAAGGTGGACGCCACCACGGCGGCGGCCCGCAAGGAGATGGTCGGCCTCAGCGAGGCCGACGTGCGCATGTGCGCGGGCTTTCCGACCGCTACCGCCGGCGCCGGCCATTCGAGCCAGATCTGGACCTATCAGCGCGTGGTGCAGCGTGGCAATCTCAGCATCGTGGTGCCGACCTTGGCCGTGGGTGCGATCCCTGCGGTCGGAGGGTCCGTCAATGTCGCTCCCGGCGGCTATTGCAATACGCAGATTCGCATGGTCGACGGCCGCGTCGCCGAGGTCGCCTATGCCGGCGACAACAATTTGCCGAACAGCGTCGATGCGCTCTGCGTCAGTACGGTGGATGCCTGCGTGGCCTATGCGCGCCAGCGCGATCACAGGGCGACAGCCGTCTCCAGGTAAGCGGAGTCAAGCCAGTCTAGTTCAAAGCTGCGAAGACTGACGGTTCTGGGAAGATCCGCTGGTGGAGCTGAGGAGGATCGAACTCCTGACCTCGTCATTGCGAACGACGCGCTCTCCCAGCTGAGCTACAGCCCCGTCCAGCGGATGGCGCATTTATCGGGCGCGGCGGTTTGCTGTCAAGGCTGGGTTTTGCATAGAGCGGAATGCGGTGAAGGTGAATTGGGCATCCCGCTCTATCTATTTCGTTTTAGCCGCATTTGTGCGACGCCAAGTGATTCCACTTGGCTGCAAAATGCTCTACGGCCTCGTTTCAGCCATCGATGCGACATGCGGCGGGAAACCGGCTCTTGCCGGTTTGGCGCTCAATGGCTACATGTCGGCAACAATTGGAGACCGGCATGATCGCCCTCATTCAAAC